>VMSV01000106.1 GCA_013791935.1 Desulfobacteraceae bacterium
ATGGATTTGCGAAATATCGAAGAAATGGACCGCATCCAATGGAAGTTGCCGGGGGATGTGAAACCCGGCCAATACAAGATCCAGGCCCGTTTTTGCGATGACGCCTGGCCGGATATGCCCCGGGAGATTCTCACCCCGGAATTTGAAGTCACCCGGTTTTAGAGGCCGTTGGCCTGAAATGAACACTTAAAAAAGGAGAAGAAAAATGGGAACACCTGCCCGCGTTGTCGTATTGCCCCAGGAACACAATCAACCCCTTCGTGTTGAAGACCTCATCTTGCCGGATCCCGGACCCACACAGGTGATTGTAAAGCAATTCGCCTCGGGGATCTGTCACTCCCAACTGCACCAGATTCACCGGCCCAGGAAAAGGCCGGTAATCCTTGGACATGAATCCACCGGTGTTGTGATGAAAACCGGGAATGCGGTGACCCACGTTAAAGAGGGCGATGTGGTGATGGTCACCTGGGTTCCCCGTGATGTCACCAAGGCTGCGGGTCCTCCCACCAGGGCCAAGCTGGAAGTCTCCGAAGGGATGGCCATCACCGGTGAAGGCGTTTTCACCTGGGCGGACCATACCCTGGCGGATGAGCAATTTGTGGTTAAAGTCGACCCGTCCATTAAAAAAGATGTCACCTCCATTATCGGCTGTGCGGTAATGACTGGCGCTGGCGCCATCATCAACACCGCAAAGGTCCGGCCCGGTCAAAGCGTGGCCATTTTCGGTGTGGGCGGGGTGGGGTTGTCTGCCGTGGTGGGGGCTAAAAAAGCCGGGGCAAATCCCATTATCGCCATTGACCTGGATGATGAGAAACTTGCCTTTGCCAAAAAATTCGGGGCCACCCATGGCATCAATGCGGCAAAAGTCGATCCGATTCAGGAAATCCACAAGTTGACCCTTGGAAAGACAGGTTTTACCATGGCGGGTCAGCCCATTTCCGGTGCGGACTTTGCCTTTGACTGCATCGGCATTAAAAAAACCAGGGAGCAGATCGTACCGGCCTGTCGCAGCGGCCAATTGGGCGGCCTGGGCGGCGGAATGGCCATCCTGGTGGGGGTGCCCACAACCCCCGTGGAACTCAATGCCATTGATATGCTGATCAATGAAAAAGGATTTATGGGCAGTTTTGCCGGGTCATGCTCTCCGGACAGGGATTTTGCAACCTTTTTACAGTGGTATAAAGACGGGGATCTGGATCTGGACGCCATGGTCACCGCCCGATACAAAATCGATCAGATCAACGAAGCCGTGCATGCCCTTGAAAACGGTAAAATTACCGGAAGAGCCATCCTGGAATTTTAAGATTTGGGTCAACCCTTTACCCGGCTCATCTGATCGCCGGGTTTGGCGTGGGCATGAGCCATGGAATAAGAGGTCGGGAAGAGCCTTGAATTGTGAATAAGCAGTCATCATCACCATTCAAGGGTTGCCCCCATATCTGAAGACGATACTGTTTCCTTAAGCCAATTTGTGGACGGGTTTTAGCCCCCAATGCATTTGACTTAAACCATGTAACGAAAAATGAAAAACAAATTCGTCGGCTCATTGATTGTTGGACGTTCAACTTTTGATATTTTTTAATTTGGGCAGACCCATAGGTCTGACCCTGGCCTATCAACCATTGGGCGGACCTGTGTGTCCGCCCCAATGCTCTTTCCGGATTAAAATTTCGAGGTTCATTCTTTCGTTCAAATGTTCTACTTTCGGAAAAATATCTGATTAGGTTTGGCTAAAATGTTTGATTTAATTTGGATAGTTTCCGTGTTATGGCCTACCAAACGCAAACATGGAAAATAGCTGCCCTAATTTTCAATATTACCATTTCTGTTAGCAATACGATGTGCAGGGATTGTTATGAAATCAGACAGTGAACATTGGGACAATATATTTTCCAAAACAGAAGATAAAAAATTGGGGTGGCATGAAAAGGACACTTCACAGACTTTCAAGCTATTGCATGAAATTCCTGAAATGGAGAAAGCAACTGTATTCCTTCCTGGTGCAGGCACATCAATTCTCATAGAAGACCTTATCCCCAGGGTGGACAAACTAATTCTCAATGATATAAGCGAGGAAGCGCTTAATCGCGTAAGGCAGAGATTAATAGAAGGCACCGAAAAAATAGTATGGCTTTACCAGGATATTGCTCAGCCAATTAAAGAGCCCATCCCGGAAATTGACATTTGGATTGACAGGGCTGTGTTGCATTTCTTAACCAACGAAAATGATATCAAAGGGTATTTTGAAAACCTTAAATCAAGCTTAAAAATAGGTGGGCATGGAATATTTGCAGAATTTTCTTTGATTGGTGCACCTAAATGCGCCGGGTTGACACTTCATAGGTATTCAATTGATGAATTATCACATCATTTGGGTTCATCCTTTCAACTTCTGTCTCATTTTGATTACACTTACATAAATCCCTTTGGTGATCCCAGACCATACATTTATGCTCTATTCAAAAGAAAAAGATAATGATAAAGGGGACAAGTCTGCCATTGACTCTTGCTCCGGTAATAAAGGCCAACGGGAGACTTGACCCAATGCCTTGACTCTGAACATCCATCGAAATTTTCTTTATCAAGGAGGCGTTCATGCGATTTTCATCGCTGTATTTCTTTTTAGCCGTGGTTATGGCCGCGCTGCTCCCCATAGGTTGCAGTGGCAATGATTCCACTGCGCAGAGCCCGGTTCCCGCGGATCCCCCTGAGCCGGTCACGGTGATTTCGGTGCGTATCATTCCCTCTGCGGCATCTCTTATCGTCCAACCGGGCGAGTCTAAAAATCTCCCGCTGACCCTTGAAGTGCTCAACAGTGATGGCAGTTCCTCAAGTGCCAGCGAGGTTGTCTGGAGAGGGGCAACGGCGGATGTTGGGACGGTGGGCAGCGATGGCGTGATCACTGCCAGCGGGGTTGCTCAAGGATCGATCACGGTGACAGCGGACTGGGACGGGTGGGCCGCCGAGCGCGAGGTATCCGTCTACTTCGGTGAGGAGGTCGTGGTTTCGATGAATGTCGCGGCCAAGATGGCAATGACCGATGGGGACGAGGGAGCCGCCAGTGACGCGCCGCACTGGGAGTATCCGGAGAGCGGCACGCTCTTACCGGCACGGCTCACACCCCCGCTGATCCAGTGGAACGCCGGCACGGGCAAACATGTCGCCTACGAACTCACCCTGGTACGCGACCTCAATTTCCGCCTCGTTATCTACACGCAGGATACCGAGTTCCTGCCGACCAGGGAGCAGTGGCTTAAGCTTGGAAGTTCCTACGGTGATCCGATCCGAATGGAACTCGTCGGAAAGCCGTCTCTTGATGAGGTCGCTTCCCGTTTCAAGGCGCCTGTGCGGGAGGTGACCACCGTCGATGCCGACCTGGCCGGGCTGGTCTACTACCGATCAATCGAGGGTATGAATCTGATGAGGATCGACACCGGTCAGGGCCTTGCGGCAGAGCCGATGCTCGATCGCCCATCGTCACAGGCGAATTGCCACGGCTGCCACGCGGCTACCCAGGATGGCTCTCGGATCTTCTTTTCCTTCTGGAACAGCTTCCAGCCGACAACCGCGATTAGCAATACCTTGACACCTGAGCCCCTGGTGCTCGACAATCTCGTCGACCCGGCGAATCCTCCTACGGGCCGTCGTGCATCATTTGCCGCCATCGACCCAACGGGAGAGCGAATGGTCAGCCTTTTCTACATGGCCAGTTCCTCTGACGGGGGGATGGCGCTTTCCGATGTCACCCCCGGTCTTGTCGGTGGAATCAAGTGGTTGGACGATCTCACCGCGCTGGCTGAGGTCCCCTGTCCGGATTCGAATCCCGTTGGTGCCTGCGCCATTGATGATGGCGGGGGATCCCTTCCTGGCAAACTCCTGCCGGCGGTACCAAGTTGGAGCCCAGACGGTTCAAGATTAGCCTACATCGCTCGATCGTTCCGCGCTGATTGGGCCTATACCGGCGGTGACCTGATGCTGATGAACTGGGATCGTGTTAACAAGGAGTTCAACCAGACGAATCTGCTGGCGTACGCCGGCACGACCCCGAATGATTGTACCCTCAGCTACCCGAGCTGGTCGCCCGACTCCAAGTGGCTGGCCGTGCTGCAGGGGCCTTATACCGAGCGTTTTGCTGAAAATACAAGCATCCTCCTTGTTGATCCGGTGACGGGGACGAAGACCAAACTCGTCCATGGCGCATCAGACGGGCTTTCAGGCCATCCCGCCTTCACACCGTTCATGGAGGGAGGGCACTACTGGATACTCTTCCATTCGTCCCGTCCTTACGGGCATCAACTGCTGGAGAAAAGTAACCCGGCAAAGCAGCTGTGGGTGATGGCTGTGGACAGCAGCGTGGAGAACGGCGTGGATGGCAGCCATCCGGCATTCTGGCTGCCGGGCCAGGATGTTGCCACCAACAACATTCAGGGATCCTGGATGCGACCCGCCTGCACCCCTGCCGGGACGCCCTGCGACATCAATATCGACTGCTGCGACGGCCTTGCTTGCGACAACACGGGGAAATGCGCACCTCAAGACGGTTGCGTCATGCTGTCACTTCCCTGCGTGGATGACGAAGACTGCTGTTCCGAGACCCCGGGCGTGCGCTGCCGTCCAGACCTGGACGGCGAGAATGTCTGTCAGATGACCGCGCCATAGCAGGATCATTCCGGAGGGTTCCTTTGGACTATTCTTTAATTCTTCAGTTTAACTTCCCATTGCCAGCCAAGTTTAACGTCAGTTACGTGGAGATTCTTAAATCGCTTGAGACTGGATAAAGGCATAAGTTGGGTTGAAAGGCTAAGTGTAACAGTTTCACCGGGAACTATTCCAAGTCTTATCAATCCCACTGGACTCATTGAAGAAGACAGTAAATCGCCGCTTGCTATAGGTTTAGTCTCGGATTCTTGATCGCTATCTTTTATCAAACGTTCAATCCAGACTTTATCATCACCGGTCAGCACAGGCATTGGGTCTAACCCAATCTTTTTTTGTGATTTATTTGTAATTGACATTTTGATTTTCAGAGAAGCGACATCTTCCTTAAAAGTGGTTTGATCCTTTGTGTTTAATATAACAGCCTTTTCCCCTTTTTTATATTTCACCCATTCTTTGCTTAATATTTTCGCTTCTATCCCGCCGTATATAGCATTTTTTACTATCCCGTCATCTTCAGTCCAAAATAGACGTAAAGCACGAGGGCCTTCTTTCCCCTTGGCCATTAGAGGCATAGCAGCATATTTTATGGTTGTATCTGTTAATATCCATTCGGATCCGCCGTTTGTGTAATCTTTCTCAGTCATCCAAACAAGATGTTTGGCCATATTTCCACCAACGGGTTTTGTTTTATAGACGACTTCTTTATACCCATCTTTTCTGAATTGTGCTTTTATTGCTTCACCTTGAAGATCAGGAAGTACAATATATGCCCCTTCCCCTTTTGGAATGTACCACCCTGCAGTCTCCGTTACCTCACTTGAACATGAAATAATAAAGAATGCACAGATAAGAATGATTAAGACAAAAATAAATTTATAAAATCTCATTATTACTCCTCAAAATTTAATTCAATTATAACAGGATTATATTCTTAAAACATCTTTATTGATTACTATGACTTCCCCATCCGGCACGAGCTGATCCGGATGTAAAATCTTGTTGAAAAATAAATCCATTGGCAGAGGCCCATGCCCCAGCGGCCTTCTTTAGATCAGGTTGACCGCAATTATAAAAATCTTCAGCCAAGGTCTTGTCTCCATATGAACTTAAGATAACAACCATTTCTTCAATACGGGACTCATCCCCTCTCCTAATCATACTAAGGCTTGCCTGTTGGATACCTTCCTTTGCCTCTATTTGAATTTCATCAAAAAGAATCACAGCTTCAAGGGCTTCACCAAGGTCTCTGGGATGGTCATAATTGGCATTGAATATGTCGGACCAGGACCTTTTCCCTGACTTTTGCTCGGCTGCAAAACGCATGCTATTTACTTTAGCTGTGTTAGCCACTTTCAACAAATTCTCCTTATCATCTAATTTCGCCAAGACTATGCGCAAAACATCAAGGAAAACAGACTCAATAGCGACTTTAACTAAAGAAGCAGGGTCATTCAAATTTTCTACAGCTGCTAAACGCCACACATCAAACTTGGCGTTCAGGGCTTGTTCCATCAAAATAGATGGATTAGATTCTTGGCGTAATTGTTCGGTAAAATTATTGATTGATTCGTTATTTTCTTTAACCACGGCAGTTTCAGCAGAATCACCAAGAAGATACAATGCATCCCGGCGAACAAAATCATAAAAACAATTTATCGCGAGAGACTGAGTCTTCTTTCTGTCATTAATCAAAATTAAGGCAGTTCCCCTCACTATTGCGGAGGTGTCATTATTGACTCTCGATACGAGAAAATCTTCATCTTGAATACCATATAAAGAAAGCTTTCGGTTAGCCGCCGAAGGATTATTTTCAGCCATAGATTTTAAAGCTTCTTGATCATTCAGCAAAAGAATAGACGTTTCTCTGAGGAGAGGATCTTTCATTCCAGTTGAAAAAGCTACCAAAATTTCTGGATTTCCAATTTTCATCAAAGCTATATTTTTATCTATCTTGCCCTTTTCAGAAAAAATAATTTTTAATAAAGGTTTTAATCCGTTTAATTGTCCGATAGCATAGTTCCTAACCTCTTGTGACTTGTTATCATAAAACATCTTTTCAATAAAAAATTGGTCTTTGATTTGAGATAAGGCTTCAATGGTAACGGGAAAATATTTACTTTTAAGTGCGATTTCTTTGAGTAACCCCTGGTCTTCAATCATCCGAACAGCACGCACACCTGCATTCGATGGTTTATCCTTTAAGGCAACTTTAAATAAAATATGTTTATCTTCTATCCGTTCAACGTCCTGGATTGATAGATCGGGGCTCTCCCCGTTCAGAATGCTTTTCACTAATAAAGTTTGATGGACAATCGGATCTGATACTTTATTAAGAGCTTCCCTTCGGACCGTCTCATTTGCATCTTCGGCCGCAATTTTAGATAGAATCCTTTGATCATGAAGGTTCTTAACCGCCTCTGCGCGAACGTCTGGGCTCTTATCATCAAATGCAATCTTTGTTAATACGTTCTGATCATATATTTTTCCAACCGCTATTTTACGAATTTCCCAGGCCTTATCACGAGTTGATAGATCCGCTAACAACGTCTTATCTTTTAATCTTTCAACCGCAGTCATTCTCACTTGTAAATTCTCATTTTCAACAGCTATCTTTTCTAACAGGTACATATCACCCAAAAAACGAATGGGGATATGGCGAACCGATCGTGGCGTCTCCTCCGTTATCTTTTTATGCAATGATTCTTGATACTTTAATTCTTTCAAAGCCTCTCCCCTAACCGCTTCATTCTTATCTTGGACAGATAACTTTGTTAATAACGCAATGTCGGCGAGATGTTTGCTTATCACAAATTTACGCAGTTCCGGATCCGCTGTGGATAAAGCGATAGCATAAAGCAGGTCTTGGCATTCTTTTTGGTTATCGGAAAGCTCCCTCACATAATCCAAACGTATACTACGATCAGGATCATGGAGGATTATTTCATTCGCGACAGAAGGGTCTTTTAAATATCTAATAGCCTGAAGACGCAAGGCCCTGCTCTTACTTTCCGATGCAATTTTTGCCAATAATTTCTGATCATGGATTCGTTCAAGAGACCGTAACAGCTCACTATGAATTTTTGAATCTTTTGAGGCATTTATAATAATGTTTGCCTTAATGTTGTCATCTGTTATTTGCCAAAATGCATATATATTATTCCCGTGATACCCAAAGGATCCAACCAAACTGGCTAATATATTTTGGTCAGAGATTCGCAACAGAGCACTCTCAACAATCATTATATCGTTGGAATTCAGAGCGATCTTGGCCAACTCATTCGGATCATTGATATTCTTTAGAACCATTTTTGCGTTTAAAACATTCGCAAGTTCTCTGATTGAATCTTCCGAAGAATGATCAACAACCCTTTTAATACCTGGCTGGCTTGGCTCTTGAAGGCCTTGGATTTGAACGAATCTATTAATAGTTGCTTGGTGAATAAAATCAGATTTATCCAGCACTATAATTTGAGCTAAAACATTAAGGTCATTAACCTTAAGAATAGCGGCGTCACGGACCTCTTCGCTTTTATCATTCAACGCGATGTCAGCGAGCATACTTGAATCCTCAAGACTTTTAATCGCACGCAATCTTTCCTTAGGATCGGAACTATTCACATTAGGAGCACAACCACTCAAGCAAAACACTAATAATAAACAAACATATTTTTTCATAAGAAATTACCACTCATTTAAAAACTTCCCCATTGCACACGATGACTTCCGAAACCAATGTTTTAATAGGATATCCATGTTTACGAGCCCAGGACTCCCAGCCGCAGGCAAGATCTTCAGATCCTGAGTTTACAATCCAGAGGGGTCGGGTCTTCAGTCTTCACTCTTCATGATAATCTGTCAATAATGAAGACCTGACCCATTTTTCTGCTTCAGCCATTTCCTTCCTCCGACGGTTTCTTTTATTCATTAATGATGGAATAATGGATCGATATGGATAAGAATTTGCTTTTTACGATTTGTAGCTTCGCAGAAATAGTCTTGTATGTCAAGTTGTTGAAATCGATTGATGTTGTTACGAGTGAAGTCGAATGGAAATTATTGGCAATAAGAATTGTCCCTTGAAAAAACGGGGGAGTTAATAAATTATCGACTTCCCCAATAGGTTGATATCGCAAACGATCACATCGTGGCATTTTGATGGGGTGCCAAAAAAGGAGTTCCTATGCTTGGACGTGCTTGAAAAAGTATGATAAAGGATTGCAACATTCTACCCCGTTGAAGGGCACTGACAAGGAGTTGAATAAAAGAACATATGATTTTCCCCATCACTGCACTGGTCTTGGGGTTGGCGCTTCTGGTCTGGAGCGCCAACCGGTTTGTGGAGGGCTCGGCCTCCACTGCGCGTCATTTCGGAATGCCACCGCTGTTGATCGGCATGGTGGTAGTTGGTTTCGGGACCTCAGTGCCTGAAATGATGGTTTCAGCGCTTGCCGCTTCACAAGGAAATCCCGGCATTGCCCTGGGTAACGCCTATGGCTCCAACATTACCAATATCGCCCTGATCCTTGGCCTGACGGCCATGATCAGTCCCATCGTCGTCCATTCCCGAGTGTTGCAAAAAGAACTGCCTATCCTTACCGCCATTACGGTCCTGGCTGCCTGGCAGCTTCGGAAAGGGGAAATTACACGTGTCGATGCCCTGGTGCTGTTGGGTGTGTTCTGCGCCCTGATGGCCTGGACCATCCGGCAAGGGATGGAGAGAAAAACAGATGCCCTGGGTGGTGAGATGGAACAGGAGCTGGAAGTCAGCGCCATGCCGGTGCAACGGGCGGTGTTCCGGCTTGTTGTCGGATTGGTCCTGCTGATCGTCAGCTCCAGAATTCTGGTTTGGGGCGCGGTTGAAATCGCCCATGGTTTCGGCGTCAGCGATCTGATCATCGGGCTGACCATTGTGGCGGTTGGCACGTCACTGCCGGAACTGGCATCCTCGATCATTGCCGCCCGGAAAGGCGAACACGATATCGCATTGGGAAATATTCTGGGTTCGAACCTGTTTAACACGCTGGCTGTGGTGGGAATTGCCGGAGCCATCCATCCCATGGCGGTGGAGCCGGAAGTTTTCTCCCGGGATATTCCGGTCATGGCAGCCCTGACCGTCTCGCTTTTCATCATCGGTTACGGCTGTCGGGCTCCCGGTCGCATCAACCGATTTGAAGGCGCAGCATTACTGGCCTGCTATATAGGATACACCGCTTACCTGATGATCACAGTTTATCATCCCTGAAGGCTACCCCTTCAATTCCTCCAAGATACACCAAAAATCAGGCATTCTCCACTCCCATGTCTGGCCACAACCCATAGTGACCGGCTCTAATCCGGTGGGAACTGACGGCATGGAAGAATGGATACCAATATATGCATCAATGCCGTTTCCTTAAGCGAATTTGCGGGTGGGGATAAACCCCACCCCTACGTTCAAATCGCACTCTGCTGTGTAGGGACGGGGTTTATCCCCACCCGTATGACAGATTTATTGTCTTAAGGAAACGGCCTGATATATGCATTGCCTGGATGGAAGAGGTTCTGTTGGATGAATGGATCTTTCTTTCATTACATTTTTGACAGAATCCAAATGGAGCTCAAGGTTTACCAAAATGAGTACGATATATATGTTGAAAATCAGCCGCATTGAAAGGCAGAATAAAGATCTGTTGAATATTTGATCTTAAAATGGATGCACTGCTGCTACTTTGACCTGTTGTTCATAAAGGAAAAATAAATGTTTGTTGTCATAGGAGCATTGATTGTCCTCGGGGGAGTTCTGGGGGGGTTCACCATTGCCGGGGGCAGTGTGTTGCTGTTGATGCATGTTTCAGAGTTTATCATTATAGGCTCCTGCATGATCGGTACCCTGCTGATTTCAGCCCCGACAAAACTTTTATTCAAAGTAATCACCAAAACCATGGCCATTCTGTCGGGGAAAACAGTCACTAAAAAAGTCTACCTTGAATTATTAAAGCTATTACATGAGCTATTCGTTGTGATAAGAAAAGACGGTTTGATGTCTCTTGAGTCCCATATAGAAAGTCCGGAAGATAGCGACATCTTTAATAAATATCCATTGGTTGCGAAAGACCATCAC
Organism: Desulfobacteraceae bacterium; assembly: GCA_013791935.1. Lineage (GTDB taxonomy): Bacteria > Desulfobacterota > Desulfobacteria > Desulfobacterales > UBA5616 > VMSV01. The sequence continues at coordinate 10,760 of VMSV01000106.1, forward strand.
CTCCTGCTATTTATTGCAGACTCATTAAGACTCATTTCCTTAAATGAAGTGCCTTCCCATGATTTGGAGATGCTCATGGATATGGATATCGAACTCCACCACCATGAGGGAACCAAGCCGGGAATGTTGTTGCAGAAAATGGGGGATTCTTTGCCGGGCATTGGCATCGTGGCATGCGTGCTCGGCATTATGATCACCATGCAGGCTATCAGCGGCCCTCCGGAACAAATCGGCGAAAAGGTCGCCGCCGCCCTTGTGGGCACTTTTCTTGGAATATTCATGTCCTACGGTTTCATCACGCCCCTTTCGGTTAAAATGGAAATGATCAACGACGATGAATCCAGGCTTTACAGCGTCATTAAATCCGGTATTACCAGCGTTGCAAAAGGTTTCAGCCCCTTGGTTTCCGCCGAATTCGCCAGACGGAACATATCAAACGATTTTCGACCGAGTTTTCTGGAAATGGAAAACTTTCTGAAGGGAAAAGCATGAAAAACGACCCTTCATCAGAAAATATCCGAATCATCTTTAAGAAAAAGGCACACCGTGGAGAACATCATGGAGGTGCCTGGAAGGTGGCCTATGCAGATTTTGTAACCGCCATGATGGCATTGTTCCTTGTATTATGGATCATTGGCGCAAGCGCCCAGGTAAAAGGTGCCGTATCACTTTATTTTTCAAACCCTGACTTTTTCAAGGGAGGGGCCGGCATTTTGTCAGGTTCCTCCAAAGCCCCCCCCAGCAAGGAGATGCTGCCGTTACCGGACATTTTTCAAAATACGTATATGGTAAGAGCCCAGATGGATAAACTCCAGGAGGAAGGCAAAAAAATTGAAGATATCATTGCTTCGCAACCGGATCTAAACGTGTTTAAGGACAAAGTAAAAATTACTGTGACCGAAGAAGGGATGAAAATCGAGCTCATTGAAAATTCAGAAGGTCTTTTTTTCAATGTGGGAAGCTCGGAAGTGAAGAGTGAGGCCATGGTTTTGCTAAAGTACATCGCCTCCGTGATCTCAAAGCTGCAGAATCAGATCATCATTGAAGGCCATACCGATGCCAGCCCTTACGACGGTGAAGGATATTCAAACTGGGAATTGAGTTCAGACCGGGCCAATGCGGCCAGAAGATTATTGGAAGATAACGGGGTCCCGGACACCCAGATTACGGAAATTCGAGGATTGGCAGCTAAATTTTTAAAACATAAAGATAAACCTTTTGATTTTACCAACAGGCGAGTCAATATATTATTGGTCATTCCAAAAAGCGGCCCAAAACAAATGACTCCAGAAGGCCCTTCCTCCCATGAACCCCAAGCCGCAGCACAAGTTCCCCTTCAAGCCAAATCCAACCAGCATAAAGGGGTCAAGTCGGCCGTTGACTCTTGCTCTATGACTAAGAGTCAACGGCCGACTTGACCCCTTTATATCACAACATAAAAAAGTCACAGCAAACCGTCCCTCAACGGTCTCCAAAAATACACTACCATGCACTATTATTTACTCTCCAAGCCTTTCTTTCAAAGCTTTTTCATATTCGTCATAATCATTTGAATCAATGTCTTTGATTCCTTCTATTCCGCTTGTCTCAAGGGGTGTATCTGCTTTTTTTACGACTTCCGGCTCTTGGTTCTGTACACCCGATTCCTGCCTCGTCCCGTCCACTGCCTTCCACTCATAGAAGTATTCCGTGTGCATGCTCATACATGCCCCATGAGCTTCCGTAACCAATAGCAGCCCCTTTTCCATGTCAAAACTGTTCATTAATGGAGGTTTCGCATACAGGGTTTCGCTGAAAGCCGGATACTCATTGTTCATAATCTTATCCGAAACAGCACACGAACTCCTTGTCGAATAGTTGAATAAACTATTTTCATTTTTGTTTTTAAAATCAACGAAAAGATAACCGCTGCTGCTACTTAATCTCGCTTCGGTCGACGCTCCGAACCGGCATCCTGACTGAGTATTCTTTAGGGCAGAAAAGGCCATTTCGAGCGACACGGTCTGATCCGGGTATATCACCTGCGGTACACCCCTCCATACCGCCCGGGTTGTCAAGGATTCTCCTTGTTTCAAATCTCCCTTAAAGTTATTTCCGGGAGTATCTTTCTTTTTAATGTCCGGCCCCAAATAGGTTTCGGTAAACGTATAACTGCCTTTTCCATATTGACCATATTTTTCATAGCGTTTTCCGCTCCAAAAAACCATCATGCTATTGGCTTCAGAGACAACCTTGTCTTTGGACTCACTAAAATCCCTGACTTCCTTCAGCACCCATGCATATTTGATTTCTGCAGGCTCAGCCGGTGCGGACACTTCTTCCACCTTCTGATCCAGCACAATGGTCACCTCATCTTTTGCAAGTTCTTTTTCCTTCAAATCATAAAGGGTAACCGTTGGATGGAAGGTCTTAAAACCTTTATAGGTGTGCTTAACAGTCGTCTCCTTGCCTCTTGTACTCTGGGGAGGCGTTCCATCTCCAAACTGCCATTCAAACCTGTAATCACCTGCCGAAGTCGCCTTGGCACCAAATGTGTGCTCAACCTCTTCCTTGTCTCCCGTCAATTCATAGGTCTTTTTTCTTGGCTCTTCAATATAAACCCGGACCACCTCGGGCAGATCAGCCGACTGGTATTCGTGAACCAGCTGCCCTTGCTTGTAAATCTTCATGTTGACCTTCACCTTGGAGGGCGGCAAGCTGGAATCCTTGTACATGGGCGGGTTGACTTCAAGACCTTTACCATTTTCCACCTGGTCGATTTCCGTTATAAAATCAGCATTATCGTTGAGAGTTATTTTTGCAGTAAATGGGGGATCAGCGGGCTTTTGTACCGGTAATACAGGCGTAAATTTGAGCTTATCCTCAAAAGAAAGGGTGGTGTTCTTCAGCTTCTTCTGAATATCCTCCTGATTTTCCCATTTGACGGAAGTCGCCGCCGGCTTGACCCTGAAGCTGTACCCTTTCTTTGACATTCCCTTGAAGAAGGTGACCAAGGCGAATGAATCCCCCTTTTTAAAAGGTACAAGGGCTTCCTTGAGCAATCTTTCCTTTGCGTTTACATAACCAACTGGCTTTACCTCGGTATTTGAACGGTCGGTCATTTCAAGACTTTTCAGGGAATAAACCTCGCCGAGCAAGTCCTTGTCCGTATTCTCAAACCATAGGGAGCGTGAATTGGCGGTTTCATCCAAAAATATAGATTTATCATTCACATCAAATCTGAGGATACCATAACTTTCAGCCTTTATTTCCAGGTGGTTGGTTTTTGAAGCATTTCTCAAGTTGATAATATCTGCTATTCCTCCCCCGCCAGGAGGTATGGCGGGCATCATCCTGCGCGTGACCTCGTCTCTCCAAAAATCTTCATAGAGTTTCTGGGTAGGGGCTTTTTGTTTTTCTTTCACATAGCCGTCAAGAGCGCCCCCTGTGTCAGGATAGATGTCGCCTCTGATGTTCCGAGTTGAGAGATTGTTCGCGCCAGGAGGAGGCCAGGAGCCCCCGGGGGCTCCTGGCCTCCTCCTGGCGCGGCGGTCGATGAGAAGCTGCTCTCAACCTACAAT
>VMSV01000133.1 GCA_013791935.1 Desulfobacteraceae bacterium
ATTTTTTTGTCTTTGTAGTATAGCCCTTCAATTATTACTATCAGGGGCATTGCGAACCATCCAAAAATGGAAACCAATGGGAGAATGGGGCCCATTGAATTTGCAAAAGCTTTTGCCGGGAAAAGCAGCGCCGAAACTACTATGATTAAAATGAAGTACATTTTTTTAATATTACTCACGTTGGTTTCAGTGCGTAGCCGTAGGCTATCCACTGAAAACCGATGGTTAGTAAAAAACAATTGACATGTTCTCTATTTTTTTAGGGCAGAGTCAACGGATTTACCCTACGACTTCATCGTACCCTTTAGGGATAAATCCTGCATACTTCAGAATTCTTTGTTAAATTGTTTTCAATAAATTCGGTGCATGCTGTGGGATCCCAATTTTGAATTTCAAATTTTAAGCCCTCTACATGCGTATATTTCCGCTGGATTTCATGCAATTCAGTGATTGGAAATATTTTTCCATAATCGGAGATATTGACCAACTTTTCGCTTATGAAATGATATGGCAGACCATCGCTTTTGAGTCGACTCTTATAGGACCGAAAGCTATCATTGACGGTAAAGGTGATATTGCAGGAATCAGGAAGAGCATCGAGAGCAACAACAAGGCATTTTGTGCTGTATTCAGCAGCTGTTGTGTGTATTTCAGCTTCTACGCGTTTCAAAGAATTCTCGTATAGTGTATCAAAATATACGGGATGCTTGAATTTCAGCGCCCAATACTGTGACGTGAAATCATGATACATCATGCTCTCAACAGCCACGCGGCATGCCATGTAATTTTTCCGATTTATTTCATAGTACCGCCAGCAATTCCACTGTGCATTGCCCACGATCCTTTTGTAGATGCTATCTCGCTCATGATCAGGATACATTGTGACGGTTTTAAACAGGTTTGTTTCGTCGTTGAAAAAATGCACTATGTATGTTGATGCAGCCATTCTTTGATCCCAACTTTTGGTGAGTTTATAAAACAAATTGCCCTAATACTGCGATGATGATGTGCAAAGCTACTAACGCTTTGGCTCACGGGAGAGGGCCGCTTTTTGGCCCGAATCCCGTGCAGCCAGATGTTAAGTTTCCGGTTTTATATCATTAATCAAATTTTGCACCAAACCCTTGCCCTCTTCGTTCAGATCGACACCCATTGTTTTGCTATGTGGATGATTCATTGCCATAGGGTCGTCAAGGATATCATTTAGCCTCTCCCGGATATTTTCTAATAATGGATCATATGCAATTTTAACACAGCACAATTCATCTAAATGTGAATGTTCAATCGAGCCATCAATTATCTTTTCAAGACCTTCGATTAGTTCCAATTTTGTGGGCTTATAGGTTCTGTCACTTACTTTTTGTAATATCCAAAATAATATGCATAGCCCGATTATTATGCTGATAATTATCTTCATGGATTTATAAACTTAACATATATATTATGCCGATGGCGGTAATTTCAGGTCATGCGGCGGGTTAATAAAAAGCCACGATTAATTATATACTTAATAACATAATGAAATTGTGTATTAAATAAAATTATTTGAGAAATAAGACGTAAAGTTAACCGGACAATACCTGACGGATTTTGGTATCAGTAGGTTCTAAAAGAAACAACGTTTTTCTTACATCATATAATTATTGATAAATCAATCAATATTACATTTTTGCACCCAAATTAATGGGCTCAAAAAAGTATCTCTGTGTGGTTTTTTCAGCGGTAAAACCCGGTTAATTATCATTGTTCGTAAGCAGCGGCATAATACGGAAAAAAATTATGCAGAGGGCAAGGCTTAAATAAAACATGATGGAAATAACCTATAATGCAAGGTACTCCTTCCAGCCCTTTTGCCGAAGATAGAGCAAACGGAAAAGATAGGATTTAATCTCGATTTGAACACCTGGTTCGGATCAAGATGATCCATATAAAACAGGATTAAAACTTCAGAAAAATGCCCGGGAAAACCTCTAACCCATATCTTGATCCCCCAAACCGCATCTTTCAGGAAGAAGGGAATCTTCATCTGATGGCAGTACCTATGTAATTGACAATCCCAAAGACATTTCCATTTTGCAAGACTGGTCTATTAAAAACAATAGACACGTCTTGCAAAAAGATGTATGGTTTTCCCATGGCAATAACATACGAACGATCATTTGTATCTCACCTTGAACAGCGGTTGAATGAGGAAGATCCCCGCATTCAGGTGCTGGTCGGGCCGCGTCAGGTGGGAAAAACCACAGGAATCAAGCAGCTCCTCAACCGGTATCCTTGCGCCAGCCACTATGCCAATGCAGACGATCTTTTGAGCACGGACCGAACGTGGCTTTTGGAACAATGGCAGAAGGCTATCACTTTGGAAAAAAAAGCGCTTCTTGTCATCGATGAGGTACAGAAGGTCTCCAACTGGTCCGAGACCTTGAAATCCTTGTGGGATAAGGCGCCCGATGCCCTCCGGGTGGTTGTTTTGGGGTCAAGTTCCTTACAGATGCAACAAGGGTTGACGGAAAGCCTCGCGGGCCGGTTCGAGCTTCTGAAAATCCAGCATTGGACCTTTCATGAGCTGAAGGAGGCCTTTGATTATGACCTTGACAGGTACTTGACTTACGGGGGCTATCCAGGCGCCGTGGCCTATGAAAGTGATTTTGACCGCTGGTACAGCTATCTGAAGAATTCCATCGTTGAATCGGTGATCGGGAAGGATATTCTGCTGAATCGAAAAGTGGGCAACCCCGCTCTGTTTCGACAGGCCTTCGAGATTCTGTGCCGCCATGCGGCACAAGAAATCAGTTACACAAAACTGCTCGGGCAGCTTCAGGACAAGGGGAATACCGACCTGATCAAATATTATGTCGAGCTATATTCCGGGGCGTTTCTCATTCATTCGTTGGAAAAGTATTCAAAAAAAAGCCACCTGACCCGGGGATCGAGTCCTAAAATTCTCATTGCCTGTCCGGCTCTTTTTGCGATGAATGAAAGCCCGCAGGTTTTATCCGATTCTGAAAAACGGGGCCGAATTTTCGAAAACGCGGTGGGCGCAGAGTTACGGCAGCTTCCGGGAGAGCTGTTCTATTGGCGTGAAAAGGGCTTGGAGGTTGATTTTATATACCAATACCATGGTGCATTGTACGCCGTTGAAGTGAAATCAGGCCGCAGAAAAACATCCAAAGGACTGAGTGCCTTTCTCCAACGATTTTCAGCGGCATATCCGGTGATTATCACCCCGGAAAATTTCTCTGAGTTTTCGGAAAATCCCCATGATTTTTTAAAAAAGTCGTGAGATGAATCGAATCCTTACAGGATACTAAAGGCCATTTTAGGGGAATATCAGAGATCCAGCCGCTATTTCTTTAGCCTCACCCGGATGGAATTGGCGTGGGCCCCCAGGCCTTCGGCTCCGGCCAGCAGCATGATATCCCGGGCCTCTTTTTCAAAGGCCGCCTTGGAATAATGCAGGATGCTGATTTTTTTTATGAAATTGTCCACGGACAGGGCCGAGGCGAAGCGAGCGGTTCCGGCAGTGGGCAGCACATGATTGGGCCCTGCGATGTAATCCCCCACGGGCTCCGGTGTGTATTCCCCCAAAAACACGGCTCCGGCGTTCCGGATTGAACCCAGAAGCTCAAAGGGCTCCTTCACATGGAGTTCCAGATGCTCAGGGGCGATGCGGTTGGCAAGCTCCACGGCAACCTCAATGTCCGGGGTGACGATGATGGCCCCGAACTTGTTCAGGGATTGCTCGGCAACATCCTTTCTATCCAGGGCTTCAAGCTGGCGTTCCAGGGCCTTGGCCGTGGCCGCAGCCAGGAGCGGATCATCTGTGAGCAATACGGAGGAAGCATCCGGCGCATGTTCTGCCTGGGAAAGCAGGTCTGCTGCAATAAATTCCGGGTTGGCACTGGAATCTGCAAGGATGAGGATCTCGCTGGGACCGGCGATCATGTCGATACCCACGGTTCCGGACAGAATTTTCTTGGCCAGGGTCACATAGAGGTTTCCCGGCCCCACAATCACATCCGCCTTGGGAATCAGGTCCGTTCCATAGGCCAGGGCTGCGATGGCCCAGGCGCTTCCGGTTTTGAACACCGACGTTACCCCCACCTTTTTGGCCGCAGCCAGCAAATGGGGATCGATGGTGCCATCCTGCCTGGGGGGCGTAACCAGGATGATATTTTTCACACCGGCAATCACCGCTGGAATCGCGCCCATGAGCACCGAGGACACCAGGGGGGTTTTTCCTCCGGTGGCCCCTGGCACATAGACCCCCACGGTTTCCACCGGGCGGATGACCTGGCCCAGGAGGGTGCCGGGGCGGTCTGTATTAATCCAGGAGTTGCGGGCCTGTTGGGTGTGAAAGCCTTTGATCTGGGTCGCGGAACGGTTCATGGCGGCCAGGAATTTCCGGTTGACGGATTTTTCCGCGGAATCCAGTTCCGCCTTGGATACCTTCAGGTTTTCCAGGGTGACTTTCGGAGAGTCAAAACGGTTGGTATAGGCCAGAACCGCCTGATCTCCGTTTTTCTGAACATCCTCCAAAATCCCGGTGACATACTGGAGTTGTTTTTTGGTATACCCCAGGCCCCGGTGAACGATGTCCGAGAGCCTTTTTTCCGCATTTGCCGAAGGATAATTGAAAATTTTCATGGCGCGCTTTCTTTTCTATATCAATATGGATGATTTTTCCGAAAAATGGTTCCGAACTTTATGGTATTTTTTTATTTCTTGTCAATGAAATGCATTTCAAAGGCGAAATTAAAATACCCATTGACATATCACTCCAATTTTAACAAATATATCCAATACAATTTAAGGAGATTCCATGACCTTGCTCGCAAAACACATAATGGTGACATCCTTTGATCAAATCAACGAAAAGGATTCGGTGGACAATGCCATCAAGGGGATTTTAAAAGGAAGGCTGCGGGTTACGGGTCATAAAACCATCAGCCTCATGGTGGTGAATGATTTCAATCAGTACGTGGGGGTGGTTACCATGTTTGATATTCTCTACCACCTTCGGCCGTCATTTTTAAATTACGGCATTGAAGGGGAGCATATCGACTGGGAAGGCCAATTGAAAAAGATCATTGCCGACGTTCGGGAAAAAAAGGTCAACCAGATCATGAGTTCCAACCTCATGGGCGCTCATCCGGATGAACATATCATGGTGGTGCTGGACCGTATGGTGAAAAACAAATTCCGTCGGCTTCCGGTGCTGGAAAACAACCGGCTTGTGGGCATTGTTTATATTTCCGACATCTACCATCATTTATTCAAGGAATGACCGGCCTCAGCGGAAAGTACTTTCTTAGTAGACCGGCAAGCAGGGGGCGTGGTGCATGAACTATCCAGGGATTTCCATTCAACTGCCCCTCTGGATTCAAGACCTGGTGGATCGATCTTCCGGTGTCTTTTCCTCGAAGGAAGATCGTATGCGCTTTGTCATCACCCTTTCCCGGAAAAATGTAGAGCATCAAACCGGCGGGCCATTTGGCGCAGCGATTTTTGATGACCAAGGCCGCCTGGTGGCTCCGGGAGTCAACCTGGTCCTTTCAACCCACTGCTCCATTTTTCATGCTGAAATCACCGCCATTGCCATGGCCCAAACCCTTCTCGGCCGGTATGATTTAAGCGACGACGGCAAGGTCTCCTATGCCCTGTATGCTTCCACCGAACCCTGCGCCATGTGTTTCGGAGCCATTCCATGGTCCGGCGTCAGTCGTCTGGTTTGCGGAGCAAGGGATGAAGACGCCCGGCGCATCGGCTTTGATGAAGGCCCGAAAATGGACGCTTGGGTCGATGCTCTTGAAACAAGAAAAATCAAAGTGGTTCGAGATCTGCTTCGAGCGGAGGCGGTTTCGGTTTTGGACGACTATGCCGCTTCCGGCGGGGTCATCTACAATTCGGGAAAGACGCTCCGGGGTGAAGGGTAAACGGCAAAAGCTGTTATCTCATCCTCTTGATAAGCAGAGAGAACCGGGTTTTTGAATGCAAATGAAATGATTACCGGAATCAATCATATTACCATTGCGGTCAGCGATGTGGAGCGGTCTTTTCAGTTCTATCAAGACATCCTTGGGCTTAAACCGGTGGTGAAGGGAAAAACCGGGGCTTATCTGACGGCCGGTGCGACCTGGTTTGCCCTGAATTATGACCTGGGTGTATTGGAATCGAAGGTTATGGATTATTCGCACATCGCCTTTTCCTGTTCGAAGGTTGATTTTCAAACCCTGAAAACAAGGCTTCTGGATTACGGCTGTGAGGAGTGGTCGGAAAACCGGAGCGAGGGGGATTCCTTGTATTTCAAAGATCCGGATGGGCATCAACTGGAAATCCATGTGGGGAACCTGGATACCCGGTTGAAGGATATGAGGGACAATCCCCGGGATAGGATGGAGTTTTATTAATGAGAATTGCCATAGCATCGGATCATGCAGGTTTTGACTTAAAGGAAATCCTCAAAGCCCATCTTCAAAAACAGGGGTACACCGTAAGGGACTTTGGAACTGATAGCGATGCCCCCGTGGACTATCCGGACTATATTTGTCCGGCAGCAGAAAGTGTTTCAGAGGGCAAAAATGATCTGGGCATCGTGCTCGGAGGAAGCGGCAACGGGGAGGCCATGGCTGCCAACAAGGTCCGGGGTATTCGTTGCGCCCTGTGCTGGAATGAAAAGAGTGCCGAGCTTGCCAGGCAGCACAACAACGCCAATATGATTTCCCTTGGTGCGCGAATGGTCGTTGAGGATGAAGCCATGAAAATTGTTGATGCCTGGTTGCAGGCGGAATTCGAATATGGCCGGCATGTGCAAAGAATCCAAAAGATAGAATAAACAGCCCTTGAAGATTAAAAAACTCAAAGAACAGGACCTTCTCCCTCTTGGAGAATTGTTTAAACAATTCCGGGGTGAAGACTCCTCCCTTGAAAAGATGCGGGCCTCTTTTCCGAGGCTTTCAGAAAATCCGGCCTATATCCTTTTGGCAGCAAAGAAAGGCGAAAGCCTGGTTGGATTTCCCATGGGTGTTGCGTGTGAAGAACTCTACGGGGATTGCAGGCCGTTCATGGTGATTGAGGACCTGGTTGTCGATGAAAATCACCGACGCAGTGGTACAGGATCCGCTCTTATGCTGGAATTGGAAAAATTTGCCAGAGCCAAGGATTGCTGCCAGATCCTCTTTGTTACCGAGGCTGATCGCACGGAAGCTCATCAATTCTATCAATCCTTGGGTTACCCTTTTGAACCCCGGAAGGGATTCAAGAAACGACTTTGAAAGGGATTAATGATATCGACCCTGGAAATGAAAATTATCAAAGCCTCCCGTGAAAAGATTTCCGATATTGTAATGCTGAACGCTTTTGCTCAAGGGATTCATCACGACCAACACCCTGATATTTTCAAGCCGCCCCAGGATGATCCGGAATTAGCGGCGTTTTTTCAATCCATCATAAGCCGTGAAAACAATGTCATCTTGGTTGCTTACATCAAAGGTGCCCCGGCAGGCTACATCTGGGCGGCTTTTGAAAAAAGGCCCGATAACCCTTTAAAATATGGAAAAAGGCGGGTGACCATCCACCAGATTGCCGTCCATGCAAACCACCGGAAGAAAAAAATCGGGACCGCCTTGTTCCAGGAAATTCAGGAACTGGCAAAAATGGAAGGCATTGATCATTTTGAAATGGATTCCTGGGCCTTCAATACGGATGCTCATCTTTTCTTTCAAAAACTCGGATTTGAGACCTTCAACATCAAGATGTGGAGGAAGCCCGGTCTTTAAACAATGTGTCCGGTAGTGCAAAACCAGAATCTTCGATTTTTTAACGCAACCGCCTTTTCTGTGTCATCTTTTTTCCATTTGTGATAAAAACGCCCAATACATTTTGGCCTCAGCAAGATGAATCCATATTACCTTATAAATATCCTGAAAGAATGAAAATCCTATGTTGAAACCCATTTCCATACAAGCCAGGGACTTATCGGATGCCTGGTTCCAATGCGTCTATGAAATCTTGGAGCACGGCCACAAATATGTTATTGACCGGGGAAGTTTTGAAGGCCAGGAGCGGCTGGAATTTGATTATATCACCGTGCATATCAAGCATCCGGGGGTTCGGCCCCTGATTCCGGATATTCCCCCGGCCCTGGGCATTCCCAACCCGGTGGCGGACGGTTATGTTGAAGATTACCTGCCCTATCTCATGACCGCCAACAAGCAGCCCAACGAAGACTATACCTATGGTCAGTACCTGGAACCCCAGATTGCCGAAGTGATCCGCATGTACAAGCAAGACGGGCATGGCACCAACCAGGCCTACATGACGGTGGGTGATCCAGCAGCCCTGTTATTAAATGATCCGCCTTGCCTGCGGGGCATTGACACCCGGATTCGATACGGAAAATTGCATTTCATGGTGTATTTCAGGTCCTGGGACCTGTGGAATGGCTTTCCGGCAAACCTGGGTGCCATTCAGATGTTGAAAGAGTACATGGCGGCCGAAATCGGGGTGGGAGATGGGGAAATCATTGCCGCCAGCAAGGGTCTACACCTTTATGATTATATCTGGGAACTGGCCAAACTGAGAACCATGAAGGAATAATCGGGTTTTTAATCCAAAGGGTTTTTACGAAAAGCGCTTTGCCACCGACCAAAATGCCCGGGTGACCGGATTTTCCAACTGCTTTTTCTTCACACAGATTCCGATGGTATAAGGTTTCAGGGGAGGCTGGACATTGATCACGGAGATGGAACTGGTGACCGGGCTTTTATCCAGGACCATCTCCGGGACCAGGCCGATGCCGCAACCCAGATGAACCATGGCGATGATGGCTTCATTTCCTGAAATCTCAGCATAAATTCTGGGTTTGATGGCCATGGTTTGGGCCCATCGCTCAAAGCGCCTCCGGGCAATCCCCCGTTTGGGCAGGATCAACGGTGTGTTCTCCCAGTCAATGGGATCGCCGGCCATGGCGGGTATTTTATCGGATTTAATCCAGACCAGGGGGGTTTGGGTCACATACAGATAATCCATGTGATCGGGAAAAACTTCCGGAATGGCGGCAATGGCAATATCCGTGTCCTTTTCCTGAAGCTGACCCAACGCGCTTTCCGCATCTCCGGTGCGGATTTTGATTTGAACGGCTGGAAATTCCTTCTTAAAATGTTCCAGGATATCCGGCAATATACCGAAGGCAGCGGTTACGGAACAATAAATATTCAAATCGCCGGATACAAGCCCTTTTTCATAGGAAAGGGCCTGTTTGCCCTGTTTCCATAGATCAATAATCTGTTGAGCATACTCTTGAAACACTCTTCCTGAGGCGGTTAACCGCACCGCCCTGTTGCTTCGTTCAAAGAGTTGCTCGCCGGTTTCGTCTTCCAGCCGTTGAATGGCCCGGGACAGGGCGGAAGGGCTGAGATTGCATTGGGTGCTGGCTTTTTGAAAGTGAAGGGTCCGGCAGAGGGTTAAAAAAGTTTCGATTTCATGGATATTCATGACCACCTTTCGTTATTGCGTCTTGCGCAATTTAAAATTTCATATAAATCACTTTACGCAATATTACAAATGGAATATGGTATCCGCACATTTGGAAGTGCCTAAAAAAACGTCAAATAATAAAACAAGGAGAACATCATGAATTACTTTTTATCACTTTCCTTTCGGGAAAAAATAAAACAACTGGGACATTGCCGGTTTATGGACAGTTCGGAATTCAACGGTGTTGAAAAGCTGAAGGGAAAGAAAATTGTCATCATCGGGTGCGGGGCCCAGGGCTTTCATCAGGGGTTGAATCTCCGGGATAGCGGCCTGGACGTGACCTATGCGCTTTTGGATGCGGAAATTGAAAAGAAACTTCCCCCATGGAAACTGGCTTCGGAAAACAATTTTAAATGGGGTACCTACGAAGAAACCATTCCCCAAGCAGACCTGGTTTTAAATCTGACCCCGGACAAATATCATACGCCGGTGGTTTCCAGGGCCATGCCCTTGATGAAAAAAGGGGCCTGCCTGTCTTATTCCCACGGGTTCAATATTGTTGAAGAGGGAATGAAAATCCGTGAGGACCTCACCGTGATCATGGTGGCGCCCAAATCCCCGGGATCGGAAGTTCGAGCGGAATACCTAAGGGGCTTTGGCGTACCCACCCTGATTGCCGTTCATGAGGCAAATGATCCCAACGGCGACGGCCTGGAAATCGCCAAGGCCTACTGCGTGGGTACGGGTGGAGACCGTGCCGGTGTGCTTCACTCTTCTTTTGTGGCGGAAGTTAAATCCGACCTCATGGGCGAACAGACCATTCTATGCGGCATGCTCCAGACCGGATCTTTGCTCTGTTTTGATAAAATGGTGGAAAAAGGCATGGACAGCGGATATGCCGCCAAACTGGTTCAAAAAGGATGGGAAGTCACCACCGAAGCCCTTAAACACGGGGGGATCACCAACATGATGGATCGGCTTTCCAACCCCGCGAAAATCAAAGCCTTTGAACTGACCGAGGAACTCAAGACCATCATGCGGCCTTTATATATCAAACACATGGAGAATATCCTTGAGGGAAGCTTTTCGGAAACCATGATGAAGGATTGGGCGGACAATGACCGGAACCTTTTTAAATGGCGGGAAGAAACCGGCCAAACCGCGTTTGAGAAAGCCAAACTCACGGAACAAAACATTCCCGAACAGGAATATTTTGATCACGGCATTCTCTTGATCGCCATGGTGAAGGCCGGCGTGGAACTGGCCTTTGAAATCATGACCGAATCCGGCATGAAACCGGAATCCGCCTATTACGAGTCCCTGCATGAAACCCCGCTGATTGCCAACACCATTGCCAGAAACAAGCTCTATGAAATGAATGTGGTGATTTCAGATACCGCTGAGTACGGCAATTACCTCTTTACCCATTCCTGTGTTCCGCTTTTAAAAGACTTCATGTCGAAAATCGACACGGACGTCATTGGAAAAGGGATGAAGGTAAAAGACAACAACGTGGACAACAAACTGCTCATCGAGATCAATAAAAAGATTCAGAATCACCCGGTGGAGCTTATTGGGGAAACCTTGCGGGAATATATGAAAAACATGAAGGCATTGAACGGATAAATCGTTATTTGTGTTCTTTGGGTTTCAAGCAATAGTTGTCTGAAAATATAAACGCCTTGCCGGGCTATTGTCCGGCCGGGCGTTTTTCCTTAAAACTCTAGGGATTTGGGTGTTCGGGGAAAGGGAATCACATCCCGAATGTTTCGAATCCCGGTGAGAAACATCATCATCCGCTCAAAACCAAGGCCGAACCCGCTGTGGGGCACCGAACCGAACCGTCGGGAATCGATATACCACCAGTAATCCTTTTGATTCAGGCCCATTTCCTCCATGCGGGAGAGCAGAACCGGCAGCCTCTCCTCCCGCTGGCTTCCGCCAATGATCTCACCGATACCGGGCACCAGAATATCCATGGCCGCAACCGTTTGGTGATCATCATTCACCCGCATGTAAAACGGTTTGATGGTTTTGGGATAATCAAAAACAATCACCGGTTTTTTAAAATGGGATTCCGCAAGAAAACGCTCGTGTTCCGATTGAAGATCCTTTCCAAACTCCACGGGAAACTCAAACTTATTTGCCTGTTTCTGAAGAATGGAAACCGCTTCTCCGTAAGGCAGGCGAATAAACTCCGAAGCCAGAAGATTTTCCAGGGTGGCCTTCAGTCCGGTATCCACGAATTTGAAAAACAGGTCCATATCCTCGGAACATTTTTCCAGGATATGGCGGGTCAGGGATTTCATCAGGGCTTGGGCCATATCCATGTTTCCCTGAAGATCACAGAAGGCCATCTCCGGCTCCAACATCCAGAATTCCGCCATGTGCCGGCTGGTATTGGAATTTTCCGCCCGGAACGTGGGGCCGAAGGTATAAACATCTCCCAGTCCCAAGGCCAGCATTTCCGCGGAAAGCTGCCCGGATACGGTGAGCTTGGCTTCTTTTCCGAAAAAATCCTCTGAAAAATTCAGTTTTCCGGAATCGTCGGGTTTCATGGGTTCATGGGGATTTAGCGTGGAAACCCGGAACATCTCTCCGGCCCCTTCACAGTCCGATCCGGTGATGATGGGCGTATGGATATAAAAAAACCCCCGGTCATTGAAGAACTGATGGATGGCAAAGGACAGTTCGGATCTTATCCTGAACACCGCGCTGTATTTGTTGGTTCTGGATCGTAAATGGGCGATGGACCTTAAAAATTCGTCCGTGTGGCGTTTTTTCTGAAGGGGAAAGGTGTCCGGCGCCGGATCAAGAATCTCAATCTCTTTTGCCTGAACCTCATATTTCTGTCCGGCGCCCTTGGATAGAGAAAGTATGCCATGAACTTTAATGGAAGATCCCGTGGTGATCGTTCGGATGACATCAAAGTTTTTCAGGGAGTGGTCTGCAATCACCTGAAGGTTTGAAAGGCAGGAACCATCGTTGAGTTCAATAAAGGAGAAATCCTTTGAATCTCTCCGGGTTTTCACCCAGCCCATGGCGAGAATTGCATCCCCTGGAGCCGGGGATAAAAGAAGGTCCTTTATTTTTTCCCTTTTCATGAACCCTTTCCAAAAATGTTAAAAATCCTCATTCATCAAAGGGCGTATGGGGTTTTGCAACAGCCCTTTCCAGTTCTGCAACCGATATCATGTACCCGTAAACCGCTCTGTAATAGTTTAACTCCGCCTGGGACAAAAAGGTTCTGGCATCCAGCACATCCGTGGATGTGGCGATCTGTTCCTTATACTGGAGAGTGGTGATCCGCCAGTTTTCCTTGGCTTGAACCACGGATTCCTGAGCGGTTTTGATGTTTTTTTCGGAAACCAGAAGGTTTTCAAACACGGTTTTCACTTCCAGTTGAATGCTTTTTTCCGCCCCTTCATATTGTTTATAAAGGGCGTTTTTTTCAAAGCTATATTTTGAAATATCATATTTTGTTTTTCCACCTTTGAACAGGGCCAGATTGGCCTGAAGGGTTACGGAGGAGGACTCCACGTCCCCGAAATCATTGTCTGAAGCCATCACATCCTGGCCGGTTTGCTCATAGCGCCCTACCAGAGCAATCTGGGGGTAATAGGCACTTTTTACAGCTCTAATGGCTTGATCCGTCTGTTGGATGGCCAGTTTCACCATTTCCAGTTCAGGCCGGTTTTCAATGGCCTCATGGAGCAGATCCGAAAGTTGATAGGATCCTGATGAAAGCATGAAGATATCATCAAGCGCAACACTTCGGTTCACATCATAATTCAGGAGAATATTCAAGGCAGAGCCGGCATTTTTAAGGTTGGCCCGGCTTCTTTCATATTCCTGAACCGCATTGGCCAGGGCCACCTTGGCCTTGAGCAGGTCGTTATAGGGAATCATGCCCTGGTTGTAAAACTGCTCGGCATCGCTTTCATGGGATTTGAGATTTTGAACGGTTTCTTCCGCAACCTGCTGAACTTTTTCAACCAGAAGAAATTGAAAGTAGGTTTTTTTAACATCCCTAACCAGGTTCAGGATCAGGGTTTCTTTTTGAATGGAGCTCATTTCCATGTTGAGCTTTTTGATTTCATACTGGGAAAGAAGGCCGAAACCCGTAAACAAGGGCTGGGAAAGGGTCAGGTTCCAGGTGTAAACATCTTCGGAACCCAGAGGAAGGTTCCCTACCGGAAGAGAAATGGACGGGGCCTCATTAAGCCGGGTATAGGTGTACCCAAACGAAGCTTTGGGCAGAAAATCCGCTCCGGCGCTTTTTTTTTCCGAGTAGGCTGCGCTTAATTTTTCGGAAGCCTCCTGGATGGAGCTGTTGTTCACAAGGGCAATTTTTAAGGCCTCTTCCAAGCTTAAAACCGTTGGGGTTGCCGTTTCAGACCAAGGGGCTGAGCTGGGATTTTCGGACGATGTTTCCCCGGGAGCCAATCGGTTTGAGGTTTCGCAGATGGCTTCCACCAGAGAAACAAAGGTCCTGATCTCACCGAGCTTATAGAGGGCTTTTGAGCAATTGTTTTTGCCAAAAAGATCAAAAGCTTCATTCACAAGAATATCAATGGTGTTCTTCAATTGTTTTTCTTCTTCATGAAGGTCTGAGAGCTTTTGACGGATATCCTTGATTTCAACATCTTCGGAAACAGGCTTTGAGGAAACGATGATAAGGTCGTACTGGGATTGCCACTGCAAAGGCAACAAGGAAAAGGACTGCTTTATTTTTGAGGCCATTTCAAGCGCCTGATTTTTAAGTGCGGGCTTGTAAAAAATGGCTTTTTCAACCAGATCGGATCTGTAGGCATAATCCACGGTTGAAACCACATACCCGTGTTGGGCAAAAACTCGGGCCATCTTCCGTGCGGAATCCAGGTCCTTGTCACGGCTCAGAATCTGAATCACGGGAATTTTTGTTGTCTCCTCCTTTTTGAATCGGCTTTTCGGTTCGCAGAGGTCCTTGGTCTTGGACAAAACGGCTTTTGAGGATTCAAATTTATGCCGGGCAAGATCATACTCTCCATTCACAAAAAGGGCGTGGGCTTCAGCCAGATAAAAAACCAGATTTTCTCTGGCTTGGCGGATTTTATCGTTTTCAGAAGAACGGATTTTTTGGGTTTCACGGAGGTCTTTCTCCATGCCAAGAGTTCCGGAAGGGTCTGATTTATCCGAGATTCCCGTTACCACAATAAGGTCAAAGGTCGAAGGCCAGGACAGGGGCTTAACTGCGGATTTTTCAAGGTTTAAATCCGACGCAAGGGTTTCGGCGCTTTTTCCAAAGGATTTTGCAAAAAAAATTGTTGTGGAAGAAAAATCCGACCTCAGGGCAAAGTCCACCCGATCTACGGCATAGCCCAGGGTCTTTAAATAATTTGCGGCTTTCTCAGCGGATTTCAGGTCGGCGTTTCCGGAGAGCACTTTGATTCGCAGGTCCTTTTTCTCGGATGCAAAGGAAAAAGGCGAGGCAACGAACAAAATCATCAAAGCACATAGAACCTTGATGGAAGTTTTCATGGGTATCTCCTTCCGGGATGAAAAAATCCAGAAAAAACAATAAATATGATTCCGTTGGGTTATCCTGCAGAACCATTGGCGGTGGTTTACTTTTTCGGGGCGAACTATGACAAAATGAGCCCTTTCTGTCAAACTCTATTGTATCGGAATGATGTTTTCGAAAGTGTCGAAACCATGCTCTTAAAGGCAGGGAAGTTTATATTCAATATCGGCCCTTTACAAACAACCGTGTAAAATATAAAAGTGGGTTAAATAATCTATGAAGTGATTAAGGAAATAATATGACTGAAACTACTTTGGAAGAACTCCTGCCCCTTGTGGACAAGGCCAGTAGATACATGGGGTCTGAAATCAATAGTGTGAAAAAAGATCCGGACCTGATGAAGTTGCGGATTGCTTTGGCTTTTCCGGATCTTTATGAGATCGGCACGTCGCATTTTGGAATCCAGATTCTTTACAGCATCCTGAACCGCGAAGCGGATTTTGCGGC
>VMSV01000111.1 GCA_013791935.1 Desulfobacteraceae bacterium
CCCGATTGCGTATAGCAGCCATGGCCCTGCTAAAATAAGTGTTACTAAAACGACAAAAAATATAAGTATGATCTTTTTCATATTCTTGGGCACTTAACGTGGGCTTCAGTGCGTAGCCGTAGGCTATCCACTGAAAGCCATTGTTAACCAAACTCAATGTTTTTCAACAATAGATATTCTTTTATCTGAGAAATATTTGTTAAATTATGATCAAGAATAGCTTCATAAACATGATAACTCGACATTTTAGGTGTAAATCCTGATTTTTGGATCAATGATGATTTAATTTTTATTATTGTCTCACGGTTTTTGGGGTTGAGCTTTTCTAAAAATTTATCAAGTGCAGTTTGTTTCTCAGCAATTATATGTGATGGGAAAAACCAAATATCAATTTTCCATTTCACGGAGTCATATTTTAAATTAGTTCTTATCTGAATATGCTCTCCCTCCGGCATATCGATTTTAGAACCTTTCATCACGTATACTTCATTTGTAAGATCGTTTTGATAAAACTCTTCAGCCATTATAAAGAGATTTCTTATCTCTACTGATTCGAAATATACATCCAAATCAGGACAAACCATCAAGTCAAGATAATAGCTCCCTGTTGGAATCACATCCCATTTATATAAGGAATAACTATTTATTAGCTGATTTGCCTGCTCTTTTAGATAAAAATTTGTCATAATAATGACAGCTCAAGTTTTAAATGCTTCAGGTTAACAGTGTCGATACATGGAAAATTTTCCATGGTATTGCCTATATACCATAGATTATTTTCCACGTATTGCGGTATTGAGTGAATAAACATGGAAAATAATAAGTTGAATTTTCCATGTTTGCATTATAATATTGAATACCATGGAAACCATACAAACAAAACAAAAATTTAAACCGGACCCGAAATTAAAATTGATGGATCAGGTGCGCCAGGTCTTACGATATCACCATTATGCCTTGAATACAGAAAGAAGATATTGTGAGTGGATTCTCAGGTATATCAAATTTCATGGCGGAAAAACCCATCCCACCCAAATGGGAAAAACTGAGATCGAAGCCTTTTTAAGCCATATGGCGACCCACGATCATGTTTCAGCTTCCACCCAGCGCCAAGCCCTCAATGCCATCATCTTCCTTTACCGCCATGTGCTCGATAAGCCCGTTGAAGATCAACTCGACCCGGTCAGAGCCAAGAAATATCGTCGTCCACCGGTGGTCATGACCCAATCCGAAGTCCAGCGGGTGTTGGCCAACATGCAGGGGACCCATTTGCTGATGGCAAAAATCATGTACGGAGGCGGTCTTCGTTTAATGGAGTGCATCCGCCTCCGGGCCCAGGATTTTGACTTTGAACGCAGCCTGGTATACGTAAGGGACGGCAAGGGCGGGAAAGACCGCACCACTATTCTGCCGAAATCCCTTCAGCCGGACTTGAAACACCATCTTGAAAGGGTCCGTGAACTCCATGACCAAGATCTGGCCAAGGGGCATGGCTCCGTTTTTATGCCGGGCGCTTTGGGCAAAAAATACCCCAATGCTGCCAAGGAATACCGCTGGCAATACGCCTTTCCCGGAAAGAACCTAAGCCGTGATCCGCGTGGGAGTGAAATTCGACGACATCATGCCCTTGAATCCGGCCTTCAAAAGGCTGTAAAAACCGCCGTGGACAAGGCCGGCATCGTGAAACGGGCCACCTCCCATACCTTTCGGCATTCCTTTGCAACTCATCTACTGGAAAGCGGAGTTAATATCCGGGTGGTTCAGGAGTTGATGGGGCACGCTGATGTTAAAACAACCGAGATATACACCCATGTGATGGAAAAGAATCTCTCCGTGGTTTCAAGTCCGCTTGACCTTCTGCTTGGTTCCAAGGATCTCAAAACAGGATAGTGAAAAAACCTTTTCACTACCCCCATCCCGACCTTCCCCCGTCAATGGGGAAGGGGCATATAGGATTTAGCCTGAATTAAAAAACTGTTAGGTCGACAGCATTGACCCCGGCCCTCCACCATGAACTAGGGAGGGAGGAAGGAAGGTCTTTCCCCATCAAACTGGCAGGAAAAATCATCGGATAAAAAAACCTGAATCTTGCGTGAACCGGTAAAAAAATCATTGCGGGCGGCGGGCTCTCTTGGTTTTGTTCCGTCTTTCTTCGCCAACCGTCTCAAACTCATCATCGCTGGCTTCCCGGATATACGACTCCAGCATTCCCTCGCTGAAGGTCCTTCCCCGGATCTCAACCACCCGGGCATCTCCCTCATGCAGATATTTTGCCCCCAGGGCTTTCAGAAGTTCCTTGTCCGGCCAGCCTTTTTCGCATTCGAGGGTTTCGGGAATGTCCATGATTTCTTCGGCAATGGCTTCCCCGGGGTCATAGCCTTCCATATCCTGATGTAATCTGGCGGCTTCTTCGGATGAAGAAGCCACCATGAACCAGTCCTCGTCATGGTCTTCGGTGGAGACCCAATACAGTTTCATGACTTTACCCCTTTTTATTGAAGTTTAATTTTTATCCAGGCGGGATCTCGTCTGCAGTCAAGAACGGAATAGATTCTAATTTCGTTGTCTTCAATGAGGTAGTAAATTGCAAAAGGAAATCTCTTCGACATCAGCCTGTAGTATTTGCCGTAAAATATTGGATGTATGCCTGCAAACAATTTTAATGAATCGATATCGGAATAAATGGATTCGAGAAAATACATCCCGATTCCAACCAGTTGCGATTCGTAAAAATGATAGCCTTCCACAAGGTCAGCTTTGGCTGATTGGAGAATTCGTATTTTCATTTGATTCTATTCAGTATTTCATTTTTTGCGTCTTCCCAATCCTCAAATTCATCTTTTCCATCTGCAACAGCTTTTTCCCTACCTATTAATACTTTTTCGTGCCAACCCGGGGATGCAAAGTTAATTTGGTTTTTGCATAAGTCATCCCACAACAATTCCATGGTCATCAATTTTTCTTTGGTTGTCATGTTTTGCAAATTGATTGTCATTGCTCGAACCTCCGTCTTACCCCATCAATTATGGGGGTGGATTATCAAAGGTTTCCATTAAAGACCTATTGTTGAAAATTATCACAGCGGGGAACGATATATCAACTTTTTTCAGTTTCTTTTTATTCCAACACCGCCCCCTTGGCTGCCGAGGTCACCATCTTCACATATCGTTTCATATAACCCTTGGGGATGTCGGGTTCCAGGGGTTTGAAGTTTTTCAAACGGTCGCTAATTTCCTCCTGGCTCAACTTTACATTCAGACTTCTTCCGGGAATGTCGATGTCGATTTCATCCCCGTCGCATACAGCGGCGATGGGCCCTCCTGCATAGGCTTCCGGGCTCACATGACCAATGCAGGGACCGGCGGAGGCCCCGGAAAATCTTCCGTCCGTAACCAGGGCCACTTTTTTGAGACCCGATGCCTTGATGGCCATGGTAATGGCCAGGGTTTCCGGCATGCCGGGCCCGCCCTTTGGCCCCTCGTAACGGATAATGATGATCTGACCTTCCTTGATATCCTTGGTCCGGAAAGCCTTCAGGGCGAAGGCTTCGGAGTCAAACACCCTGGCTTTTCCGGTGAACACCAGCATGTCTTTTGAAACGGCCGATTGCTTTACGACTGCGCCATCCGGGGCCAAATTGCCGAATAGAATCACGGTTCCGCCTTCGGTCATATAAGGTTTGTCCTTGGGCCGAATCACCGCCTCATTCAGGACTTGGGCTTCTTCAACCATGTCTTTCAGGGTTCTGCCGTCCACGCACAGGGCCTCCAGGTGAAGGTCTCCGGCCAGGGTTTTCATCACGGCGGGCATTCCGCCTGCGGCATAGAGGTCCACAACAGAATGGTCGCCATTGGGATCAATGGAAAGCAGGGTGGGGATTTTACGGTTCAGATCGTTAAATCGGGACAGGGGAAGAGAAAACCCCAGTTCATGGGCGATGGCCGGAAGATGCAGGGTGGCGTTGGTGGACCCGCCAATGGCAAGATCCAGGATCACGGCGTTTTCAACGGCTTTTTCCGTGAGAATTTTCCGGGCCGTCAGGTCTTCCTCCACCATTTCCACAATTCGCTTTCCGGCCTGCCGGGCATAAAGGAGCTTGTGGGTGTGAAATCCCGGGATGTTGGCCGTTCCGGGCAGGGTGAGGCCCAGGGCTTCGGCCATGCATTGAAAGGTGTTGGCCGTTCCCATGATGTCGCAGGCTCCGCAGCATGCGGTTTTGTTGTCTTTGGGCCTTCCGGTGAGTCTTTTTTCCCACATGCCGGGTCCTCCGGTGATGAAGATGGTGGCCAGATCCAGTCTTGCCGCAGCCATGATCATACCCGGAATGATCTTGTCGCAACTTGCGATCATCACCATGCCGTCAAACATCATGCTCCGGACGTGGGTTTCCACCATATCGGCGATGAGTTCCCTCTGGGGAAGAATAAAACGCATGCCTTCATGGCCTTCGGTCATGCCGTCACAAGGGGCGGGAACATTGAATTCAAAAGGAACGCCCCCGGCGGCCCAGACCCCCTCCCTGGCTTTTTCCGCCAGAAAGCGAAGGTGCATATGGCCAGGGTTGAAATCCGTCTGGGAATTGACAATGGCGATCACCGGCTTGTTTCGAAGATCTTCGATGTCCGAGCCGGTTCCCCTGAGCATATTCCTTCGAACGATGTTTATGGGAAAGTCCGAGTCATCCACCAGCACGCGGCTTTTGGGCTTTTTCATGATGGGATTCCTTTCATTTAAAGAGAGTGCTTTTCTCCCTACGGTTTATTTAAGGCTTGCGGCAATATGTTGAAATCTCTGGAAAACGGTAAACAGACACAGGAGACAGAACAGAATCAGGCCTGACCACAAAATCAAATGATAGAAGGATGGAAAAATCCCCAACAGGGCAGCCCACACCATGAGATAGACCGTTCTTGCTCCCCTTTCCATGAGGCCCGTATCACATTCCACCCACATGCTCTGGGCCCGGGCTTTGATGTAACTGATAAACTGGACCAGAAACATGGCCGTGAAAATCAGGACTGAAGCCTGGATGAAAAGGTCGGAATGTCGAAACAGAACCCAGAAACCCGAAAGAAAGCAGAAATCCGAACATCGGTCCAGGCTGGAGTCCAGAAAGGCTCCGAAAGGGGTTTCCAGCCCCTTTTTTCTGGCCAGGAGACCATCCATGATATCGGAAATGCCGGACAGGATCATGAACAAGAGGCCCACCAGGGGATGAAGATAGAAGCCCGGAGGAACCAGGAGGGCGATGCCCAGCCCAAGAAGACTGAAATGATTGGGATGGGAAAACGTTTTCGAGAGCTTGGGCAGAATCGATTTTTCGATAAAAGAATAAAAAAGCTCGGCAATGTGGCTGTTTCGGATGGACATTTGAGCTCCGATAGATTGGAAACTTCGTTGAAGCCGTTGATTTGTTTGCGCTCTCAAAGCAGATCCAGGCAATTTCTAATGGAAAGGGGCAAGGCTTTCAATATTTTTTTTGAATTGCAATTTGAATTTCAAAGATGCTTATGCTAAAGACAATAAATTATTTATAGATAATAGATACATAGAAATATTCAGGCGGAGCCGTAAATGAATAAAATAAAAATCGCCGTGGTGGGTCTTGGCAATTGCGCCAGTTCTTTGATACAGGGGATCTATTACTACGCGGATAAAAATCCGGAAGAAGTCATCGGCCTCATGCACTGGAAGATCGGCGATTATGCGCCGGGAGACATTGAGGTTGTGGCGGCTTTTGATATAGACACACGCAAAGTGGGCCTGGACGTGAACCGGGCGGTCTTCGCAGAGCCCAACTGCACCAAGGTGTTCAACCCGAATCTTCCGGTTTCAGGGGTTAAGGTTCAGATGGGCCGAATTCTGGACGGGGTTTCCGACCATATGGCAGAATATGAACCAGCCAGGACTTTTGTTCAATCCGACCTGCCCGAGCCGGACCAGGAAAAGGTGGTTGAAATTTTAAAAAGATCCGGGGCCCAGATTCTGCTGAACTATCTGCCGGTGGGCTCGGAAAAAGCCACCCGGTTTTATGCGGAATGCGCTCTGGAAGCGAACCTGGCTTTTATCAACAATATTCCCGTGTTTATTGCCAGCGACCCGGAATGGGTAAAAAGGTTTGAAGATAAAGGCCTTCCCATCATCGGGGACGACATCAAATCCCAGATGGGGGCCACCATCGTTCATCGGACCCTAACGGATCTTTTCCGAAAAAGGGGGGTTGAGCTCGACCGCACCTACCAGCTTAATACCGGCGGGAATACGGATTTTCTGAATATGCTGAACCAACATCGGCTGGTGTCCAAAAAAACATCCAAAACAGAAGCAGTTCAGGCCGTGGCCCGGGAAAGGCTGGACAGCGACAACATCCATATTGGACCCAGCGATTATGTTCCCTGGCAGAAGGATAATAAAATCTGTTTCATCCGCATGGAAGGCCGGATTTTCGGGGATATTCCCATTGACCTGGAATTAAGGCTCTCGGTGCAGGATTCCCCCAATTCCGCAGGGGTTGCCATCGACAGCATCCGCTGTGCCAAGCTGGCCTTGGAAGGTGGAGAAGCCGGCGTACTCGTGGCCCCTTCGGCCTACTTCTGCAAACATCCGCCTTTTCAGTTCACCGATGATGAGGCCCATCATATGATGGAGCGGTTTATCGCAGAACATCAGAATGCAAACCAGGAAACCGGTGTGCCGGCCTATAACGGTTGACCCCCCCATTTTCCGGGATTCATGGTTTCGGCACCATGAGGATTGGAAAGAACGGGTATTAAATTGCCTGAGAAAAACATAAGAAAAACCAAAGGACAGATTGAATCCGAGATCAGCAAGGCCGTGATCAACTTCGAAAAAGAGTACATGGGCCGAGGGCCTTTGGAAATCAAGGTCTATCTTGTGGATGACATGGTTCTGGTGAGATTGAAAAACGTCCTCACCCAGGCGGAGTTGCATCTGGCTCAAACCACCGAAGGAAAGGAGGGACGGGAACTGATCAAGAGGATGCGAATTGCCCTGCTGGAACAGGGCCGTCCATTGCTGGTGGCCGCCGTTGAGGGGATTTTAGGAACCAAGGTCCGCAGCCTTCACACGGATATCAGTACGGTCACCGGAGAACGGGTGATCCTGTTTTCATTGGAAGCCCGGCCTGCATTCTCCCCGAGTCCATCGGGCAAATCAAATCCTTCCATGGGTTGAACCAAAAATTCATCTTGACATCCCGAATCGATTTGCTACAGTTTAAAATCGAAATCCGCCTGAGGATACTCCGTTACGGGATCAACAGGGCGGATTTATTTGTTAAGAAAAGCCTGAAAGTCTGACCGGGTCCCCTCCTTGAGACAAAGGACGCGGAATTTTTATGAGGCTGTATCTCGTTTCATTGAACGGGATGCAGCCTTTTTTTATGAATAAAGGAAAAAGAACCATGGCCGAACGATGGAAAGGAATTGTTTTGTGGGGAACAGGGCTTGAGAATATGGCCCATAAGACCGACCCCCTTCAGATGAAGAATGCCTCGGAAGGCTGGTTGGCGGACATCCGAGGGTTTGGTCCCTGGCAAACCATGACCATGCTTCCGGAAGGGGCGGAAAGCAGGTGCTGGCGTTCATCTGGATCCACCGATGGTGTCCCCCTCGTCCTGACCGGACGTTGCAGTTCGGTCATGGATCTCGCATGGCATTTCATTCAACAGGAATGGCTTCCGGAATGGGGGTCGGTTTTGGCCTTGAGCCAATGGTCCGGGAGAGGGCAACTGGGAAGGGAGTGGATCTCGCCGGGCGGCAATATCTACGGAGCCTTGAGGATACCCCTGCTTTCTCCGTCCTGGGCCAATTTGATATCCCTGTTAACCGGGCATGCCTTGATTCGAAGTTTCGCCCAAGCCGGCGTTGAAATAAAACTAAAATGGCCTAATGACCTTGTGCATGAGAATAAAAAGGTGGGAGGGATCCTGATTGAAGAAAAAGGCAATGCCATTATCGCGGGAATCGGGATCAACCTGAATTCGGCGCCTCCATCCGGGGCCCTTCGTTCCGATCATGCCATTGCCGCGGCGTCTCTTTCGGAATTCGGATGCAATTTCACCCCTCTTTCCTTGTGGCGGGAACTGATGAATCACTTTCGGAGCATCTTCGAGAATACGCTCCTGACCTTGACCCCCTCGGCGTTCACCGGAGAGCTTCAGGCCGATCTGGCTTTTCTGGGGGAGAAGATCCGGGTGGACGAAGGCCATCGTCGTGCCTATGAAGCCACAGTGGCCGGTATTTCGCATAACGGCGGGTTGATCCTGAAAACCGATGAGGGACTGAAAGCGATACGCTCGGGGAGCATTTGCTATATAAGGGCCTGAACCAAAAAAAGAGAGGATACGGATTTGAAACAGATAACCTTTGAACAAGTGGCCGAAGATTTAAAAGACAAGCGGATTCTGGTGGCCAACCGGGGCATCAGTGCAAGGCGCATCGCTCGCTCCATTCGAGATGTTTTCCAGGCCGTTCCGGTTATGACGGTAACGGAAGTGGATAAAACCGCGCCCTTCACCGCCGGGGCACAGGAGTTGCTTCTGCTGGGCGAAAACCCCAGAGCATACCTGAATATTGAGCTGATCATCGCATTGGCAAAGGCTCGAGGCATAATGGCCATTCATCCGGGTTGGGGGTTTGCTTCCGAGGATGATGCCTTTCCCATGGAATGCAAAAAGGCCGGGATCATTTTCATAGGCCCTGATACCGAGCCCATGCATCTTTTGGGCAACAAGGTGGCAGTGCGGAATCTTGCCGCCCAATTGAATATCCCCATTGTGCCCGGCTCGGACGGGGCCGTATCCATAGAAGAAGCAGGAAAGGCGGCGGAGAAGATCGGGTTCCCCATCATGCTGAAAGCCGAGGGCGGGGGCGGAGGCCGGGGGATTTATGAGATTTACAATGCAGACCAGCTTGAAACAGCATTTGATAAAGCTTCGGCTTTGGCCCATGCCACTTTCGGCAATCCCCGGGTTTATATTGAAAAGCTGCTCACCTCTGTCCGACATATTGAAATTCAGGTGGTGGCGGATCGTTACGGCAATGCTTTCGCCTTTGATGAACGGGATTGCACCATCCAGCGGAACCATCAGAAACTGGTGGAAATCACCCCGTCACCCTGGCCGGGCATGACATCCGAGTTAAGAGCGAAGTTGAAGGAATACGCCCTGAGGTTGATTCGGGAGGTGGGGTACCATTCCCTGGCCACGGTTGAATTTCTAATTGAGGAAGACGGTACTCCCTACCTCATCGAGGTCAACACCAGGCTCCAGGTGGAGCACGGCATCACAGAGTGCCGCTATGGAATCGATCTGGTGGAGGAGCAGATTGCCATCGCTTTCGGGGCGAAGCTGCGATTCAATGAACAAAAAACCCGGCCATTGAATCATGCCATGCAGGTTCGAATCAACTGCGAAGATCCCCGGGACAATTTCGCTCCCAATTCAGGGGTCATTCACCGGTATATTTCCCCGGGTGGCCCGGGCATTCGTCTGGATTCATGTGTTTCCGCCGGTTATGAGTTCCCTCCCCAATATGATTCGGCGGCTTCTCTTCTGGCAGCTTACGGCAGAACCTGGCCGAAGGTGCTGGGGATCATGGATCGCGCATTGAGGGAATATATTGTTGGAGGGCTCAAAACTACCATTCCTTTTTTGCGGCAGATTATCAACCACCCGCGATTCAAGTCCGGGGAATGTGATACGAAGTTTATCTTAAATACTCCCGAATTGAGACAATACAAGGACAATGAGCCGGAAGCCTTGCGCCTGACCCGTCTTGTGGCGGAAATTTCCGCCAGAGGATATAATCCTTTTGTGGATCTCGGGGAGTATCGCGGTCGGGAAGACAAACGGCTGGGGAAGTTCGAACCGGTATTGCCTGAGATGAAAAGGCAAGCCCTGGTCAAGGCCTACCCCTACCCTGTAAAAGATCGCAAAGCCCTGCTGGATTTTGTGAGGGACTCGGGGTATGTTCATTTCACGGACACCACCACTCGCGATACCACCCAGTCCAACAGCGGAAACCGGTTTCGGCTGGGAGAAGACATGATTGTGGGGCCTTATCTGGATGAATGCGGGTTTTTTTCCCTTGAAAACGGTGGTGGGGCCCATTTTCATGTGGCCATGATGGCCAATATGACCTATCCGTTTAACGAAGCCCGGTCATGGAATATTTTCGCACCCAAAACCGCAAAACAGGTGCTGGTCCGATCCACCAATCTGCTTGGTTACAAACCCCAGCCGAAAAACCTCATGCAGGTCACGGGCGAGATGATCTGCAGCCTCTACGACATCATCCGTTGCTTCGATTTTTTAAACCACATTGAAAATATGAAACCCCTTGCGGAAGTGGTGATGAACTCGCCGTCCAATGTTTTTGAACCGGCCATCTCTCTCTCCTGGGCCAGGGGGTTTGAAATTCCCCATTATATAGAAGTTCTGGAAGAAATTGTGACCATGGTTGCCAAGGTGAGCGGAGTGAGCAACCGGAAGGCGACCGAGCGTTTCATCATCGGGCTCAAGGATATGGCCGGTGTTTGCCCGCCGAGATTCATCGGCAAGCTGGTTGAAGCCATCCGGAAAAAATATCCCGGGTTGGTGATTCACTACCACAGACACTGTACCGACGGGTTGTTTGTCCCCGCCGTTGGGGCAGCGGCCCTGGCCGGGGCGAATATTGTGGATACGGCCATCGGAGCTGCGGTTCGATGGTACGGGCAGGGGGAAGTCCTCTCAACCGCCGCCTATCTTGAAGATGAATTGGGTCTTAAAACCAACCTGAACAAGAACATGATCCGGGATACCGGGTTTGTTCTGAAACAGATCATGCCCTACTACGACCGGTATGTCGCCCCCTATTTTCAGGGTGTGGACTACGATGTGATCTCCCATGCCATGCCCGGAGGGGCCACATCATCCTCCCAGGAGGGGGCACTGAAACAGGGCTATATTCACCTGCTTCCCCACATGCTCAGCTTCCTGGCCGGAACCCGGAAAATCATTCGCTACCACGATGTCACCCCCGGCTCTCAAATCACATGGAACACGGCTTTTCTGGCCGTCACAGCAGCCTTCAACCGGGGAGGGGAAAAGGAAGTCCAGCGAATTCTGGAGGTTTTGGAAGCCGCGGCAGACACGCCGGAGGATGCATGGAGCGATGCACTCAAAACAGAGCGGCTTACCCTCTACAGGGAGAGCAACGATGCTTTTCGTCAATTGCTCCAGGGGAAGTTCGGCCGCCTGCCCCTTGGATTTCCAGCCGACTGGGTTTATGAGAGCGCCTTCGGTTCCGAATATAAAAAAATCATCGCAAGCCGTTCCGAAGAATCGCCTCTGAACGATTTGCCACCCCTGGATATTGAGGAGGAAAAGAAGTCTCTGCTCTCCCATCTGAAACGCCAACCCACGGAAGAGGAGCTAATGATGTACCTGAACCATCCCGGTGATGCCCTGAAAACCATGAGGCAGCGTCAGGAATTCGGAAATCCCAATCGGCTTCCCCTGGATGTATGGTTTGAAGGGTTGGAAACCGGGAGAAAGCTGGTTTTCAATGACAGTGACGGGAAACCCCATCAGATGACCATTTTGGATATCTCCAGGCCGGATGATCAGGGCATGTCCCTTGTTCGTTATGATTTCAACGCAGAATCCATCCTTCACCCGGTTAAAGTGGCCGAAGCGTTAAAGGGCAAGGCCCATGGCGTGGAAAAGGCCATGGAGGGCAACCCCTACCACGTGGGTGCTCCGAGCAACGGAGATCTGTGGATCGTTTATGTGAAGCCGGGGGATATTGTCAAGAAAGGCGAATCCCTTTTCAATATCACCATTATGAAACAGGAAAAGGCCGTATCCGCCCCGGTGGAGGGAATGGTGAAAAGGGTGCTGAAATTCGCGGATTACAAGAAAGATAAAAAAATGGTTCCGGTTCAACTGGGTGAATTGATCATGGAGCTATGCCCGGTTCCTCGGAAATGCCCCAACTGCTCGGAACCTGTGGCCGGATCTGGTTATAAATTCTGTCCCGGATGCGGGGGGCAGCTTGCCTGAGGCCATTGGACGAAAATGGGCGGCTGCTCCGTCCCTATAAATTCACCCCCACCCTGACCCTCCCCCATCCATGGGGAGGGGAAAACGGATGTTGCCTGTTTGTTTGCTGACTTCGTAATGCAGGACCGGCCTACAATTTGAAGGCCGGTTCTTTGGCCACGGACTTCATCAGGGCCGATGCTTTTTCCATTTGTTCGGAAGAGCCTTCTATTCCCAGCCATACGCAGCCTTCAGCCCCTCCCACCCCTCCGGCAGCGATGAGTTCCGCTTTTGCGCCGGTGAGCAGGGTTACGGCTTCCAGTTCAGTAATGATCTCGCCGGGCACGGGAAAAAGCCGGGGACCGATGCCTTCGGGCCGGTTTACTTTTTCCGCGAGTTTATCCAGGTTCCCGGACACTCTCTTTTCAAGTCCCACGGGGAGCATCAACCGGACCCTTCGGCCGATCACAGCCTGGATGGCAGCACCGATGGTTCCGGCACTGGGGTGGCCAATGAGAATGGCGGCCCGATTTTCAACCAGGTCCACGGCATTGGCCCCTTTTAAAATCATGTCTCCCTTTTTCAGGCGGTCCACCACATCAAAAATGGTTTTTCCTTTCTGAAAAACACCATCGGTGATGATCACATCCCCTGGAAAAGGGGTTGTGTCGGGTGCCTTTGCGGCTTCCGTGGTTTCCGCCTCGGGAGGCAAGGTGATGCCCCGAAAGAACCGGTTTCCGGAAAAATCCCCGGTCTGGTTCAGGGATTTCAGAATTTCCTCGGCCACCAGGGCGTTGGTGGTGCCGGCCACGATCACCAGGGTGCCGGATTTCAAGACACCCGTTATGTCCGGGTGGGTTGCAACCGCTTTGGCGATCAGGCGTTTTCCTGCCGCAGGGGTGAGAATGAACGATCTCATGGGTGTTTCCTTTCTTTGGAAGTATTTGGTTTGATTTTATTTTCTTTTTTCCATGGCGGCCCGTTCTTTTCTCAGCTCCGCAATCAGGGCCGACAGAGTCCAGGTTTGGGAAATGGGTGTGAGGGTTGCCCAAAAAGGCCGGGGCAGTTCAAGGCCGCGGAAGGCCGAAAGGGTTCGGTGAAGTTCGTTTTCTGTGATTCCGGAAAGAATGATGGCGCAATCCAGGCTGGAAGAAAGGCCCCGGCCCGATTGATCCGGCCTTGACAGCAAGTCCAGGAGGGATGTTTCACCATCGGTGTTTGCGGGGAAAACCAGGGGCAAATCCTTTACCCCGATCACCTTGAAAAATCCCGTGATGATTTCCTCTGCCTCGGATTCAAAACCGCAGACCAGGGCGGCTCTGGGGCCAAACAGGATTTTTTCCGATTTCTCCACTTTTTCAAATGTTCCGTTCTTCATCATTTTCTCCGAGTCATGTTATTTTAAATCGATTCGGGCATCTTGTTCCGGCTGAACCTGTTTCGGAATTTTTCCATATATAAGTAAAAAACCGGTGTGACAAACAGGGTTAGAAACTGGGAGAACACCAGACCTCCCACCACCGCAAGACCCAAGGGCTGGCGGGATTCCGCACCGGCCCCTAATCCGATGGCGATTGGAAGCGTGCCCATCAACGCTGCCATGGTGGTCATCATGATGGGGCGGAACCGTACCACGCAGGCTTCAAAGATCGCTTCTTCCGGAGCAAGGTTTTTTTCTTTCTGGGTTTCAATGGCAAAATCGATCATGATGATTCCGTTCTTCTTCACCAGGCCAACCAGCATGATGATGCCCACAAAGGCATAGATGCTTAACTCCACCTTGAAAATCAGCAGGGTGATCAAGGCGCCGAATCCGGCAAAGGGAAGGGCGGAGAGAATGGTGATGGGATGGATGAAGCTCTCGTAAAGAATCCCCAGCACGATGTAGATGACCAGAATCGCCATACCCAGCAGGAGTCCCAATCCTGTCATGGAGGATTCAAAGGCCTGGGCTGTTCCCTGGAAATTTGTGGTGATGCTTGCGGGTAAGGTTGCGGTCCCGAGGGTTTCTATATCGGCAAGGGCTTTGCCCAGGGGGTAGTTGGGCTGTAAATTAAAGGACAGGGTTACGGAAATCTGCTGGCTTGTGTGGTTGATGGTGAGTGGCCCCATGCCTTTGCGAAGCTCGGCGATGGTGTTCAGGGGAACCAGTTGTCCGTTGGCCGAAGCCACGTAGAGCAGGGCGAGGTCCGAGAGGTTTTTCTGAAACTCCGGGGCCACTTCCAGGATCACATCATAGGTGTTGGTGGGTGCATAGATGGTTGAAATTTTTCTGGACCCGTAGGCGTTGTAAAGGGTGGTTTCAATCTGAGAAACCGATACCCCCAGTTCCGAAGCCTTGTCCCGGTTGATGAGGACCTCCAGCTTCGGGCTTTTGAGCTCCAGGTCGCTGGTCACGTCGATGACGCCGGGGATGGATCGCATCTTCTCTTCCATGAGGGTGGAAAAATGGAAAAGCTCTTCCGTATCGGTTCCCTGAAGAGTGATTTGATACTGGCTGCGGGTGGGACGGCCCCCGAGGCGAAGGGGTGGTGGGCTTTGGGGAAACGCCATGATTCCGGGGATCTGGGACAGCTTCATCCGCAAGCGGTTGACGATCTCGTCCGCCGAGGCTTTCCGTTCGGAACGCGGTTTGAGCCGTATATTCATAAAGCCCGTATTGCTGCTGGTGATCCCCCGGGCACCGGCGCTGGTCATGAAGGCCGCCACATCCGGATCTTTTTGAATGATCCGGGCCGCTTCCTTCTGGTGGGCAGCCATGGCATCAAAGGAAATTCCCTGGGCCGCCTGGGTGAAAGCCAGAATCTGACCGGTGTCTTCGCTGGGCATGAATCCTTTGGGGATTTTAACAAACAAATATCCGCTGGCCAGAAGAATTACGGCGGAGAATATCATTATGGTCCGTCGATGGGCCAGGGACCAGTGAAGTCCTGCCTTGTAAATGTTCAGCAGGCCGTCAAAAAAATGCTCGAAAGCATTGAAGAGGGTGCCATGTTTTTTATTCCCCGGGGGTTTGATAAACCGACTGCACATCATGGGGGTCAGGGTGAGGGAGACGAAGCCGGAGATGAGAATCGCCGCTCCGATGGTGACGGCGAATTCTTTGAACAAGCGTCCGATGATGCCCCCCATGAAGAGTACGGGAATGAACACCGCGGCCAGGGAAAAGGTCATGGAGAGAATGGTGAACCCCACTTCCCGTGAGCCATTCAGGGCCGCATCAAAGGGCTTTTCTCCCATTTCCATGTGGCGGACGATGTTCTCCAGCATGACGATGGCGTCATCCACCACAAACCCCACGCAAAGGGTCAGGGCCATGAGGGACAGGTTGTTCAGGCTGTACCCCAGCAGATGCATGACGGAAAACGTTCCGATAACGGACATGGGCAGGGCCAGACTCGGTATGGCTGTGGCGGAAAGGTTCCGTAAAAAGAGAAATATCACCAGAACCACGAGAACCAGGGTAAGCAGCAGAGTGAGTTTGACATCGTTCACCGACTGCTTGATGGGTTCGGACCGGTCGAAAAGCACATTCAGGGAAACCGAGGCCGGAAGTTTTTCGGACAGGCTCGAAAGCAATTTCCGCACATCCCTTGCAACGGCGACCGTATTGCTGCCGGGCTGCTTCTGGATGGCCAGGATGATGGAGCGTTGAAATGTGTCGGGGTCCACATACCAGGCGGCGGTTTTGTTGTTTTCCACACTGTCTTCAACGGTTCCCAAGTCTTCCAGCCGAACGGGTGATCCATTCTTGTAGGCCACAATCAGGGGGAGATATTCCTTGGCCCGCATAACCTGTCCCTTGGCTTCCACCGTGTAGGCCTGGTCGGGCCCGTAAAGAGTTCCTGTTGGCTGGTTGACATTCGCCGCGCGAATCGCGGCTGCCACCTGGTCTATTCCTATGCCTTTTGCGGCAAGCTTCCGCGGGTCCACCTGGATCCGGACCGCATATTTCTGGGAGCCGTAGATCAGAACCTGGGCCACGCCCTTCACCATGGAAACCCTCTGGGAAATGAAGGTTTGGCCGAATTCATCCAGTTCGGACAGGGGCAGGGTGGGGGAAGTAAGGGCCACAAAGAGAATGGGCTGGTCCGCCGGATTGACCTTCCGGAAACCCGGCGGGGTCGGCATGTCGCCGGGTAGATGCCCCATGGCTGCGGAGATGGCTGCCTGAACATCCTGGGCCGCAGCATCGATATCCCTTTCCAGGTTGAACTGAAGGGTAATGCTGGTGCTCCCGATGGCGCTGGTGGATGTCATGGAGTCAATACCTGCGATGGTGGAAAACTGTTTTTCCAAGGGGTTGGCCACCGCGGAAGCCATGGTTTCCGGGCTTGCGCCTGGAAGAGACGCGGAAACTGATATGGTGGGAAAGTCCACATTGGGCAAATCGCTCACCGGCAGGTTTCGATAACTGGAGACGCCGAAGATCAGAATGGCCAGCATGACCAGGGTGGTCATGACCGGGCGAAAGATGAAGAGATCCGACAAACCTTTCATTTCGGGGCATCTCCGTTGGGCTGGGGGTTGTTTTTCACCGCGATTTTTGCGCCGGGTCGAAGCATGACATGACCATCGGTGACCACGGTTTCTCCGACAGCCAGACCTTTTTCAACGACAATGTCTCCGTTGGTCTGGTTGCCCGTTGTGACGGGTCGCAACTCCGCGGTGGAATCCGGTTTCACCACAAACACGTAGTTTCCGTCCTGGCCCGTCTGGACGGCTGCTGAAGGCACTACCACAACCCCGGGTCGGGATTCCAGAATGAGAAGCACATCCACAAACTGGCCCGGCCAGAGGCGTTTATCCGGGTTGTCGAATACGGCTTTCAGAGCAATGGTTCCCGTACCGCGGTTGATGGTGTTGTCCAGAAAGGTGAGTTTCCCTTCCATCGCCTCGCTTTGCTCCCCGGGAGGGGTCGCCAGGGCAGTTAAATCATGCTTCTGCATTTGGGCCCGGACTTCCTGCAGACGGTTCTCCGGGATCGAAAACCGGACATACACCGGCTGAATTTGATGAATTACCACCATGGGATTGGCATCCCCGGGCCGGACCATGTTGCCCACATCAATGAGAATATCTCCTGCCCTTCCGGATACGGGGGCGGGAATATTACAGAAGGAGACATTGAGTTTTGCATTGTCAAGGGCTGCTTCATCGGCTCTGACCACAGCCTCCAGGCTTTCCGCATCAGCCTGAACCTGTTCGGCCTGGGCTCGGGTGACATAATCTTTCCGAAGGAGTTCCGAATATCTTACGGAGTCCTTTTTTGCTTTTTCCCACCTGATCCGATCCCGGGAGAGGTTTGCTGCGGCGGCTTCCAACAGGGCCTGGTAGGGCCGGTCATCAATGCTGACCATGGCCTGTCCCTTTGTGATTTCCTGGCCTTCCCGGATATGGATCTCCATGACCTGACCCTCCACCCGGGATTTAATGTTCACCACCTGGCGGGCTTCCACCGCGCCGTTTGCGAACAACTGAACCGGGACATCCTTTTGAACGGCCTGTGCGGTTTTAACAGGAACCGTTGGACGTGGGGGCTTGGGCTTTTCTTTTTCCGAACAGCCGGTGATCGCGAGCGCTGTCCCCAAAACAAGTGTAAAGATCGCCAAAAAAAAGCCTGTGGCAAAGCGGAATTTTGCTGGCCTGTCATTTTTGATAACGTGATCCATCATGGAAGTTCCTTTAGGGTTGTACTTGGAATAAAATCCAATACACTTTTCTCCTTGGCCTCGGTCTGGCGCCAGAGGGAACCGGTATCCCGGGCGAGTCTGGAAAATGAAATATACCAGGTGGCTTGGGCCACACTCTTTTGTGCCCTGGCGTTCTCCAAACTGCTTTGGGCGGAAAGCAGATCCAGAATGCCGCCAACTCCTTCTTTATAGCGGCCGACGGCCACTTCATAGGATTGCAGGGCGCTTTCCAACAGGTCGTTGGTGGTTTTGACCCGCTGCATGGAGGTCTTAAGGTCAAAATAGCTGGACCATACCTGGAGAACGATGGTTTGTTCCAGGGTTTCCAAACGGGCTTTTTGGACCTCGGCATCCTCCCGGGCCTTGAGGATGTCGTATTCCCTTGAATGGCCGTTAAATAGAGGAATGGTCAGCAAAAGGGCCGTTGAGTTCTGATTGTCCCAGGTATCGGTGGTGCTGTTGAGGGAACCGTACAGCCTGTTGTTGAGAACCAGGTTCGGGTAAAGGGCGCTGTGCTTGACATCGATGGTGGACATGGCCTGTTCCACTCGTCTTCGTTGGGCTTCCAGATCCGGCCGATGGGTTTTGGCCTGCTTGATATGGGTTTCCACCTCATCCATGATCCGGTCCACCGGTGGGTTAAGCGGCAGTTCTTCCGTATCGTAGGGCGTGTTGGCTGGAATCCCCATGGCCGTGGCCAGGGTTCCCCGGATGGTTTGAACCGAGCCTTCGATGATATCCAGATTTAACCGGGCCTGGGAATGGGCGGTTTTGACCAAAAGCACGTCGGCAATGGTGGCCAGTCCGTTTTCATGGCGCTGGCGCGCCATCTCCAGATTGGTGGACGCCTCCTTGAAGGAGACTTTGGCTGCATGTAAAAGCGCCTTGGCATTGGTGTATTGAAAATAGGTTTGCAGCACCAAGAAAACCGCGTCTTCAATGGCGGCATTATGGGTGAAATCCGCCACCAGAAGCGCTTGCTGTTTTTCCTCTATCGAGGCCTCTCTCCCGCCAAAATCAAAAAGCAGCCAGCCTATCTCCAGTTCTGGCAGATAACTGTCGACCCTATCCTCCCTTGCTGTTTTTGAAGTGATATTTTCCAGGTGAGAGCCGATGACCGTGGCATTGATTTTAGGGTAGTAATCCCCTTTTTTGCTGCGCCAATCCGCAAAAGCCGCGCGGGAGGCATGCCATGTGGCCCTTGTTTGGGGGTTGTTTCTCAAGGCAATTTCTATGATGTCCTTTAGGCGCCAATTCTTTTCGGGACTTAATAGATTTTCAGGAATATCAATGGGTTTTGATGGCACTCCGGATTCGGTCAGGGTCCCGGCTGGAGGTGTCCATGCCTGGTTTGAGGACGGTGCTGTCCATTGGGATAAAGTGTGATCATCTTTTCGATGAAAACACCCTCCAAGGAGTAAATGGCTTACGGTCATCAAAGAAACAAAAATGTGGAAAAAACGGCCGGATGGCTTGAGAGCATTCATGACCCATGTCCTGCAAAAGCATTTTGAGGTAGCGTTTCTGGTAAAAAGAAAGGGATTGTTTTCATCCTTTTTCCGAAAATTAAAATTGGCGGAAGAATCGGAAATGAAATTTTCAATGGAATGGGAGAACCGCAAAAACAAACAATCTCAACCAGCCTCCTTTCGGGAAGCGTTCAGGTTTGGAAAAATGAGGGGGGATGGATCCATCAACGTATCCTCAAAACAATAACCCCTTTTGCCAGCTTGAAATCCTGAAAAAATTTACTTTTCTTTTAGGCAAATTGCAAGTGAATTTTCCCCGGGAGGGTTTGCCCGTGGGGATGGCGGCGAGGACCCTGAAGCATGGGGGAAAATGAAAAAGAGTGGTTTAAAAAAATACGAATAATGCCGATATCCCTGTAAAACCTCTTCCATGATGAATTTAGTATCTTGACAACCGTCGCTAAAATAGATAATAAAAATGAAAAACTACTACAAAAATATGCCGTACTCCATCATCATTGCATTCATATTCTTCTGGACATCTCTTGGTTGGGCCGGTGGGCT
The DNA here is from genome assembly GCA_013791935.1 of Desulfobacteraceae bacterium. Lineage (GTDB taxonomy): Bacteria > Desulfobacterota > Desulfobacteria > Desulfobacterales > UBA5616 > VMSV01. Next base: position 19,773 of record VMSV01000111.1, read on the forward strand.
TCCTGAGCCTGACTATCTATTGGTTAAAAAATCCGAAAGGCAGCTCTATTTAATCAAGGGGGGGAAACCCTACCGCAAATATAAGATTTCTCTGGGGCACAATCCGGTGGGGCATAAGCAGAAACAAGGCGATTATCGCACACCCGAGGGCGTCTACTTTTTGGATTGGCGGAAAAACAGCTGTAAATTTTATAAATCCATCCATATTTCCTATCCCAATAACAAGGATCTTCAGGCTGCAAGGCAAAGGGGAGATTCGCCCGGGGGAATGATCATGATTCACGGCCTTCCCACCCATTATAATTGGAAGGATACAGGGATTCGGGAGGTGGACTGGACCACCGGTTGCATTGCCCTGACCAATGGAGAGATTGATGAAATATGGAGTTGTGTAAAAGACGGAACGCTGATTGAAATCAAGCCTTGACGTGGAATCCTTCTTCAGGGTTTTCCGGGCGGGTCCTTCCTAACAAACAAATCTCCGGGATCAAGGATTAAATTCTTTTCTTCCGGGAAGGGGCAGATCCTCGGGTAAAACTGGCCTTTCAGGAACCACGAATTCAACATCAACCGGGGTCCCCTCCCTGAAAACAGACAGTTTCACGTTGTCGCCTATTTTCATATTGCGGACAAATGCTTCGAAATTTTCAAGTTTGTCAAAGAGCAGGCCATTGCCTGAGAGAATAATGTCCCCTCCGAAAAGGAATTCTTCCCCTGCAATGATGATGGGCAGCGTTCCGCCTTTGATGCCTACATTTTCAGCCGGGCTTCCGGCATCGACGTTTTCCACCAAAAACCCGTCGGCGATGATAATTTTGAAAATGGATTCGATTTCAGTTTTGGAAATCAACTTCCCTCGAATGCCCAGCCACGGCCTTTTGATGCGTCCGTTTTCAATCAACTGGGTCAGGGCCTGCTTGACGTCATGGATGGGCAAGGCAAAACCGATGTTTCCGCCATCATTTAAAACAGCTGTAACCATTCCTATGACTTCACCGCAGCGATTTAAGATGGGTCCGCCCGAATTTCCCATGCTTACCGGAGCATCCGTCTGAATCATGGGCACCACCATGCTCATGGGTGAAGAAGGCAGAATCCTGTTCAACCCAGAAACAATCCCTCGGGAAATGGTGTTTTCCATGCCTTCCGGGCTTCCAATGACGACAACCTCTTCGCCGATTTCTATCCGCTCATCGTCTTTCATGAAGGTGACAATGGGTACTTTCCCGGAGTTGTCCTGAATTTTCAGCACAGCGATATCCATCACCGGGTCCATGCCAACGATGGTGGCCGGGAAGGCTCCTCTGCCGGACATCTTGACGATGATTGAGCTGCTTTTGAAAACCAGGTGCGCATTGGTAAGGATGAGACCATCTTCCGAGAAAATAAATCCCGATCCATAAAGGGTTAACACTTTGTTTTTTACGGAAAGCTGATCTGTGGTGGTGCAGGAAATGAGAACCGTTGACGGGGATACGGTGTTGAAGATCTCGGGAATGGATTTGAGGCAGTCATTTCGAGCGGCGTAAAGGGCATTGGATCCGAAAAAAAGAAACACAATGAGAAGGAAGCCGGAAATACATTTGTTTTTCATAGGGAATGGTAAAAACCAGTAAATTAAATAGGACGGACGGCGATTTTGATGCCGCCCGTCCTAAGTTTTACTACTTGTTCATGCGTTTGTTGAAAATGGCTTCTGTTTTGTCTGCTGCTGATTCTGCTCTTGCTGCTGCTGCATCAGCGCGGTCTGCTGCGTCTTTTGCTGCTTTTACTGCTTCGTCAGCCTTGTCACAGCATTCTTTGCCGTTTGCCAGTGCGGTATCCGCTTTCTGATTGGCCATTTTGATCTGATCTTCAAGTGAGGTGAGTTTTTGGGTGGAAGCGCAGCCGATGGTTGCAAAAACCATGGCGGACATTACCAAGCAAGCCAATACGATTCTAAGACAATTCTTCATTTTTTGTGCTCCTTTTTTGAGTGATTGTTAATGCTTTCGTTTTCCCCTCTATAATGAAGGGTTTTATTATTTTTTTCAACCTAAGATTTTAAAATTGACCTAATGCTTTTTTTATACATCACCACCTTTCATTTGTGTTCCGATCGGTACGGGAATTCCGCTTTTCGTCTTGAGACACTGGTATACGGTGTTCCATTCAACGTTTCCCCAAAGGCCTTTAACACGAATTAACTCTTCTGTATGTTTAAAAATATCAGGTATTTGATTGTACATATCCGGATGGACTTCCAGATAAATAACATGGTCTCTCACCCCGATTTTAACCGGTTCGTAGATGATCTCGACTTTTGTCCCGGCATTCACCTCATTAAAGAAAAATTTAATGTGCTCCGGGTACATTCGAATGCAGCCCCTGCTGGTTCGCCTTCCGATTGCCCAAGGGTTGTTCGTTCCGTGAATACCCACATGCGGGGCTGAAAGCCCGACCCAGTAATCCCCGAGGGGATTGTCCGGTCCCGGAGGATAAATGGCTTTGGGGTAGGCTTCTTTTGCCGATGGCGGTACCACCCAGGTGGGGTTTTTTTCCAGAACAACCACTTTATGGACACCCAGGGGGGTTTCAAATGATTCTCGGCCGATGGCTATGGGATAGGTTTTCACCATCCCTATTTTTTTCAGGAAAATATAAAGCCTCATTTCAGGAATATTAATCACCACTTCTTCGAATTTCGTGGGGGGTAGAACCCAGGTGGTGGGCATCTTGAGAGGTTCGCCGACCTTGGGCACCCAGGGGTCGATTTCCGGATAAAGAAGGGTCAACTCGTTAAAGCCAAGACCATAAATCCTCGCGATATCCAGCAGGGTTTCCTTGGGTTGGACCCTATGGGTTCTTTCATATCCCAGAACCGTGTTTTCCTGAATTCCAATTCCGCCCGTCATGACAAGCGCATAGCGGTAGGATTCCGACCACGCGGCGCCGCAGAAACCAAGGCTGGATGAAAAAATAATGGCCATCGCCATGATGTTTCGGATACTTCTATTCATAAAAATATAACGTAACGCCCCTTTTCTGTTCAACCTAAAGCGAATCGCCCAAATATAGAAACCGGCCATTGGATCTGCCGGTCTTGTTACGGTTCCGTACAAATGCTCAGCCTGGAAATAAAAAAACCGCTGCTGATTCCACCTTGCTGATCCATGAGGCCAGCAGAAGAAATCTTTTCACCGGTCAGGTATTTTTGTACAGATCCAATTTTGTTGCCATTGAAAATGTTTTAAATTAATAAAAATTAGACTTGTCGTATAAACCCAATCACTATAAAGGTCAAACAAAAACCACATCCATCCGGTTCAAAAAGGAAGATTTTTAATGACCCATAAAACTAAAAATAATTTTGTCTCCAATGTCGTTATTGCCATAGCCATTGCCGCCCTGACGTACAGTTTATGGGCGGTCTTGAACAGACCCGAGCACGAGCCCCTCTGGTCCGGGAAGATTCCGGGGTTTTCCTTTTCCCCCATGCGCATGAACAATGACCCCAACAAGAACCTTTTCCCAACGGTCGAGGAAATTGATGCGGACCTGGCTATTCTGGAAGACAAGTGCCATGCTGTCAGAACCTATACCATGGAAGGAACCCTCACGGAAATACCGGCTTTGGCCGAGAAGCGGGGCTTGAATGTTGTCCTGGGGGCATGGATCAGCGCAGACATGGAGAGGAATCGGAGAGAAATTCAAGCCGTGATCGGAGTGGCCAGGAAGCACCGCAATGTGGTGAAGGTGATCGTGGGAAATGAAACTCTGCTCAGGGCTGATATTCCAAAAGCACAGATCATGGCCTATTTAGACGAAGTGCGCAGGAAACTCAATGTTCCCGTAAGTACGGCGGAGCCCTGGCACATTTGGATACAATATCCTGAACTGGCGGATCATGTGGATTTCATCGCTGTTCATTTGCTTCCCTACTGGGAAGGTATCGATGTGGATCAGGCGGTGAAATATTCAGTGGAATGCTATGAAATCCTGAAAAAAGCCTTTCCAAAAAAACCCATTGTGATTTCCGAAATCGGGTGGCCCAGCAATGGAAGAATTCGACGGGCCGCCGAGCCCGGTGTGGCCAATCAGGCGGGTTTCCTTCGCCGTTTTGTGGATCTGGCTGCAAAGGAAAAATATTCTTATTTCATTATGGAAGCCTTCGACCAGCCCTGGAAAGCCAAAGCCGAAGGCGCCGTGGGGGCCTACTGGGGAATCTATGACGTCAATCGCCAGCCGAAATTTTCTCTCACGGAACCCGTTGTGAATATCCCCGGATGGCCGCTTCTTGCAGGCCTTTCCATTGTGATTTCCGTTTTGACCCTGTCCATGATGCTCGTGGACAGCAAGCGTTTGAAAAGCCGGGGCCGAGGGTTTCTGGCCATCATCGCCTATGCCGCTGCCACCATGGCGGTGTGGGTGGTATACAGCTATACCCGTCAATATTTATCCATTCCAAGTCTTGTGGTGGGAGTTTTGCTGGTCATCGGCATGGCGGGAGTAATCATGGTCCTGCTCGCCGAAGCCCATGAGTGGGCGGAAGCCATATGGGTTGACGGAAGAATGCGCGACTATAAGCCCGAGGAGGTGAAAGAACCTTTTTCCCCCATGGTTTCCATCCACATTCCCACCTATAATGAACCCCCGGATATGATGTTTGAAACCCTGGACGCTCTAAGTCGCCTGGATTATCCGGACTTTGAGGTGATTGTCATGGACAACAACACCAAAGACGCGGATATGTGGGAGCCGGTTTCGGAATACTGTAAAAAACTGGGGCCGCGTTTCCGGTTTTTTCATGTGAATCCTCTTGCGGGTTTCAAGGCCGGCGCATTGAATTACGCCCTGAAGCAAACCCATCCCAAGGCCAAAGTGGTGGCGGTGATTGACAGCGACTATGTGGTGAACTCTCAATGGCTCAGAGACCTGGTGCCCGCGTTTCGAAGCCCCCAGATCGCAATTGTTCAGGCTCCCCAGGATTACCGAGACAGCAAAGCGAATATTTTCAAGAGTATGTGTTATTATGAGTACAAGGGGTTTTTTCATATCGGCATGATGACAAGGAATGAACGCAACGCCATCATTCAACACGGAACCATGACCATGGTGCGAAGGGTCTCCCTTGAGGAGGTGGGCGGATGGGCCGAATGGTGTATTACAGAGGATGCCGAACTGGGGTTGAGAATTTTTAATGCCGGATATGAGGCCATCTATACCCCCAGAAGCTATGGAAAGGGCTTCATGCCGGACACCTTTGATGATTATAAAAAACAGCGTTTCCGATGGGCCTACGGATCGGTTCAGATCATGAAGAAACATTTCAGGGTTCTTCTGGGAAAAGAAGGACAATTAAGCCTGGGGCAGCGGTACCATTTTTCAGCAGGTTGGCTTCCCTGGATCGCGGACAGCATCAATCTCGTCTTCAATCTTTTGGCCCTGGGATGGTCTGTGGCCATGATTGTAGCGCCCGAGTATTTTGATCCGCCCCTGGTGATCTTTTCAACTTTGCCCCTGTCCTTTTTTGTTTTTAAGGCCGCCAAGCTTTTCTATCTGTATCATTACCTCATGGGCGTTCCGATTCTTCAAACCGGAGCCAGCGCCCTGGCCGGGCTTTCCCTTTCCCACGTGATCGGAAGAGCTATTTTAAAAGGGGTTTTTACAAAAAACATGGGGTTTTACCGCACGCCCAAAATGGCATCCTCCCATGGTTTGATCCAGGCTCTGGGTTCGGCGAGGGAGGAGATGCTTTTCATGATTGCCCTATGGCTTTCCGCCGCCTGCATCGGGCTGGGAACAGAAATTGAGTCGCCGGATATCTACCTCTGGGTGATAGTTCTGCTGATTCAGTCCGTTCCCTATTGCGCAGGTGTGATCACGTCCATCGTCAGCACCCTGTCCTCCCCAAGGCCTGTGGCCATGGAGAAGGATCACATGTGAACCTTTTTGTGAGCTGACGTTTTTAGGACTGTAATGAGTAAAAAAGAAACGCCGTATATGAGAATCCCCATGCCGAAGGTGGTTTTGAATCCATGGGCCACAGTGAGATAGAACCCAAAGAGGACCGCAAACGCTGAAAATAAAGCGTTTGCGGCAAAAAAGATCGGGGAACTATTCCTTCCCCGAGCGATCTTGGCCATTTCGATGCCAAAGGGGAAGGGGATTCCCATGCAAAAGCCCAATGGAAAAACCATGAGGGCGATGATCACCGCATTATGGAGGGGGCCCGCCCCTATCATGGAGATCACTTGACGGCCAAAAAACAGGTGAAAGGCGCAGCCCAAGAGGATGAAAGAGAATATCAATCCGGGGCTTTTACGTTCGGATTGTTGAAAAAACCAGCTTCCGATTCCCGAAGACAATAACAGGGTGCCAAGGATAAAGACAAAGGCGTAAGTGGGGGAGCCCACGAAGATCTGATAAAAATTCATCAGCCCGATTTCAATCACAAAATATCCCAACCCCGTAAGCGCAAAATAAGCGAACAACAAAAGAAAGCTTGAATTGAAGCCTGTCTTTTCAACGCGCGCACCATAAACCACCAGACCCATGAGAATGGTAAGGAAAACCATCCCGGTTTTGACGAGGTAGGATTTAATCAGGGCATGGTATTTGTCCACGGACCAGGGGAAAGGCTTATCATCGGTAAGTACGGAAAAATCATGGGTGGACCCCTGTTTTGAAGATTCCGGGTTTTCCGAAAGAATGCCCCGAATCAAGGCTGTAAATTCCGTGGGATTTTCATCCTCCGGGAAGATTTCCATCAGGTTGTGGGTGGGGGAGTAATAGTATTCAACCCTGGATGACCAGCGGTTGACGGCTGCCCAGTCCTCCTGTGAAAAACCACTTTTCTTTACCACGATCATGATGTGGGAAACATTGGATTGGCTGGGATCCCCCAGAACCGACAGGCCATTTAAAATCCAGTGGTAAACAAAAAGATGGTTCCCCGGGTTTTGGATTCCCCTGGATTTCAGGACTTCCAGAGCAGTGTTGAGGATCTTTACGCTGCTTAACTTTCCGAAGTCGCCATAATATTTTTCCTCAAACACCATAAACCCTTTTTCGGTGAGGTGGTCCCAATATGCGTCCATGGCTTCCCGGGTGTGCAGGAATTCCGGAGGGCCAATGATTCCGGACTGCCTTGCCATGTGGCTGTTCATGAGGGTGATGATGTCAAATTTCTCTTGATGGGCGGCAAGATAAGTCCTCGCGTCCATGATATAAAGGTTTTTCATCAAGTCGTAGGCATTCCGGCTGTAGGAGAGCAGAGGTCCCTTCATTAAATCAACAATCTGGGGATTGATTTCAAGCCCTGTTACCGTTCCTCCATGAGCAGCCCCTGTTTTCACAACTCCTTCAGCCGAGGCTCCGATCACCAGAAAATCCGGTTTTTCAACCAGCCCGTAAATCACCCTGGGGTCATACCGGTAGGAGAGATCAAGGTAGGATTCCGGCCGGACCACATCATTGACCAGACCGTTATAGGCCGAATATAGAAGAGGGGGAGGATTTCCGTAGACAGCGCCTGGAGAGTAGGGTGAAAGAATATCAACCCTTTGCACATTGGAACCCTTTGAATGCAGCAGCTCGAATTGGTCTGAGAAGGAAAAGATTTTCTCCCGGGGCGAATCGGACCCCGGCCTTGTGATTTTAGCCAAATTGATCCAATCCAGGGAAAGGTTTGATCCTAAGATTCCCATGCCCGCAAGAATTGCAGTCAGAACTCCCGCCCGGATTGCTTTTTTGGGCACCTGATGAGGGCGTATGGTCAAAAGGACCAGGATGCCAACCAGAAGAAAACAGTTTTCCTCCCGCAAGGCGGGAATGAAAACCGTGGCGCTGATCACTCCCAGAGCAGCACCCATAAGGTCGGCAAAGTAAACGCCGTAGGCATTCTTCTCCTTTAAATAATAGGATATGAGGGTGTTGCCTGCGGCAAAGGGGAGAATCAGTACGGGGGAAAGGAAAAGAAATGAGCTGAATAAAGCAAAATTCAGGAAAGAGAGGAAAAGGGAAACAACCAGAAGCAGTTTGATGAGAAAAACTCCGTTCCCTGAAAGCCTTTCCATTCGATGGGCCCACACGGCTCCCATGGCAAGGCCGCAAAGGGCGTAGGCCACCGACATGAGGGCGTGCATGTAGTCCAGGATATAAAGGGCGGTTTTAAAGAAAATGACCTCGATGAATAAGAGGGAAAAAGCGGCGAGGAAGATTTCAATATGATTTTCAAGAGGATGTATTTTTTCCTGCAAGGCGTGATCCTTTTTCAAATAGGGTTCAGGACAAAGGAAACCAGGGCTTTACAAAAAAGTGCGATTCATAAAAATGGTTGACATTGTATTATTAATTCAATATATTGCGCAAAAAATCAAAGAACTTCATTTAAAAAAATCAAATACAGAGTCAATATTTCCTTTTTTGCTTCGAGTTTTCAAACGAGTTTTGCCCTGAAATGATTTGGAATCCTGAACAGATTAACGTGTGAAAACAAATGTTTCAAACTCATAATTAAAAAGGGATGACCTCATGCAAGAGCCTATGGTGAATCCACAATCAAGCCGCAGCAGCTACACCCATGGAAATTGTTTTGAACACTACTCAAGTGTTGAGATTTTCAATGCCTGCACAACATTCTGTTATCATTTCAAGCTGTGGTGGCTAGATAAAAACGCCATGTGCATCCTGGTGAAGGAAGATTCTCAAATCATTTCCAAGCTGAAAGAGGGCGACAGGATGAATATGAAATACTATGACAGCCAAGGGCTATCCGATTCAGAATCCAGGGAAACGGCCATACAATGGATCCGGAAGGCTGACAGTGGTCGTTTTAAAGGGCATTATCTGGTTTACCTTGACATCTTGAACTGATCCTTATTTTTGTTGTATGCCTTTTCCATCCTGAACCTTTAGGGGTTCGCCTGCCGCTTCATGAACAATTTCATCCAGTTTTTTCCATTCATGTTCATTTAGAAAAGACTTGACCAGCCCGTAATCCAGAGGAATGTTCTTTTCCGACAGGGTCCTGAGGATTTTTATCATATCCATGCGATCTGAGAGGGCTTTTTCAGATTTCGGGTCTTTGCAGAACCGGTTTGTTTTCATGGCAAGAAGCAGCTCTGGTTTTAGAATATCCATGGAATGCTTGTCACCGATCAAGATATGGGTGGACTGGTCCCGGTTCTCGAACACATGGCGGGTGATTCTTTTTCGAATGGGGTTGCTTTCCGTGGAGAGCAGATCCACATATATGCCGGTTTCCTTATGTTTCAGACTGTGGTTTAAGGAATCCGACGTATCAAAAAAGGCATTGAGCATTTTGAGCTTTTCTTCAGGGATGTCGTCAATGAGAAATTCAGCGAAATCTTTTTCTCCCAGAAGCACATCGATATCCTCCGTTTCTCTGGGTCGATCGGGATTTCTCACGTATTTTGCGGCAGCCACCGCTCCCACCAGAACAGCCTCCGGGTAAACCTTGGACAGGTCGTTGATCACCCGGTTGAAACGACCGGCTTTGGTCTCCTCTGAAACATTGTCCAGAAAATCTTCAGCCAGCAGCACGCACCGGTCATCTTCGCAGATTAAAAAATCATCATCCATTCTATCCGTTCTCCTTATTTCAACAGGGAAGTTTCGGCAGGGCTCGCCTGCTATTCCGATGTGGCATCCTTGATTTCATCCAGATGCTTCTGGCCTGATTCCGTGGCGTCCGTGGCCTTCTGTTTCATGGTATTGATGGATTCCCCCATTTTGAGGTCTTCGGGTTTATTCTTTTGGGACGACGGGGCGTTGTCACCACATCCCCATAAAAATAGAGAGAGAAAACAGATCCACAACGCTGTATGTTTCATCAACATACTCCTTTCCTCTGTAAAATGCATTGGTTTTCGTTTCGGGCCGGTTGAATTCTTCGGGGTCTTCCGTTGCTGGTGGTCATGGATCCTGAATACCATTGAGCGGTATTTTTGTCAATTTCCGTCCCATCCCCTTCAACAGGTTCACTCCGGCATCCCTTAAATTCAGTAGGGGAAAATGAGAGTTTTCATTGCAAGGCATTAAGCCGCCATGAACACCGTCATGCGGTAACAAAAATTTACTCTGTTAGCCATTATGGGGTTACCAGGCATTGGGTCATTATGTCTTTTGGAAGATAACCTTCTAAAACAATTTAAAATTAGTATCATAAGAAATTACTTGAAGCCTGTAAAAAAAATATAATGAGGCTATTGACCTTATGGAATTCAGCATGATACTTAATATTGAATTCCTATAACCACTATTTTCAGGAGGTAACATAGATGTTGAATCATCCTTTGGAAGAAATCCTTCATCCCGGTTCCATTGCCGTGGTCGGAGCATCACCCACCGGACGCGGAGGGGGCTTTGTCACCCCGCTCATTGACCAGGGATTTAAGGGCCCCATATACCCTATCAATCCCAAATATGACGAAATCCATGGTTTTAAAGCCTATGGCCGGGTCACGGATATTCCCGGCCCTGTTGATTTTGTGATCTCTTCAATCCCTGCCACAGCCATCTTGGATTTAATGGATGATTGCGTGGCAAAAAAGGTCAAATGCGTCCATTTGTTTACCGCCCGTTTCAGTGAGACCGGGAGAAAAGATGCGGCGGACCTGGAAAAGGAGCTGCTTAGAAGGGCGCACGCGGGAAATGTGAGACTGATCGGCCCGAACTGTATGGGGGTTTATCACCCGAAACAGGGAATGGCGTTTAATGAAAATATGCCCAAGCAATCCGGGCCTGTGGGTTTGGTATCCCAGTCCGGTCAGGTTGTGGGAGAAATTGTTGCCAGATCCGCCGTCCGGCGAATATTTTTCAGTAAAGCCATCAGTTATGGAAACGCGCTTGATTTCAATGAATGCGACTATCTGGAATATTTTGCCCAGGATCCTGAAACAAAAATCGTGTTGATGTATGTGGAGGGCTTGCGGGATGGGCAACGGTTTACAAAACTGTTAAAGGAAACAACCGCCAAAAAACCTGTGATTATTTTAAAAGGCGGACGAGGAAAAGCCGGAACCCGGGCAACGGCCTCCCATACGGCGTCCATGGCCGGATCACGGCTGTTGTGGGAATCCATGATCCGTCAATGCGGTGCGGTTTCTGTGGCCGATATTGATGAGTTGATCGATGTGGCGGCTTGTTTTGAGCGGATTCCCAAAATCGCGGGACGTCGAACCGCCGTGGCCGGTGGCAGTGGAGGAAGCAGTGTCCAGGCGGCGGATCAGTGTGAAGAGGCCGGTCTGGACATCATCGATTTGCCCCGGGACATCCGGGAGACCTTAAAAGCCGAGGGAAGCCCCATTTGGGACTGGATCAATAATCCCGCGGATTTTTCCATTGCCATGGGAGAGGAAGAGGCGGCCTTGCGCATCATGAAGCTCATGGCGGAACATCCGGATTTTGATCTTTTTATCCTGTTTGCCATGCCACCCTGGAGACAGACCAAGGACAATTTCGATCTGGATCAAGCCATGCAACGGTATACTCCCGTGGTATCCACCAAACCCGCGGTGGTGGTCTACCAGGACTGGCCGAGAAATATGACGCCGGACAAGGGATGGTTTGATGAGGTTTCAGAGCAGATCAGGGGAAAATTTCATGAAATGGGACTTCCGGTTTATGCTTCGGTGATTCAGGCTGCCAGGGCGGCGGTCAAGGTGGTGGATTATTGGGAGCGCAGGAAAGCCTAAATAACTTCAAAACGGAAAGAAAATATGAAAGCCCGTGCGCTTGAAGCTGCACGGGCTTTTTTTTTATCCTTCGGATGGATTGGCAGTTCAGAGCGGATTACGCTGCATCCACATTTTCCAGGATGGTGGCGATTCCTTGTCCTGCGCCGATGCACTGGGTGGCCAAGCCGTATCGTTTGCCGCTTCTTCGGAGTTCATGGCTGACCGTCAGGAGCAGACGGGCCCCGGTTGCACCGATGGGATGGCCGATCCCCAGAGATCCTCCGTTGACGTTGACTTTATCATTGGAGATTCCGGTTTCTTTTAGCGTGGGAATGACCTGGGCCGCAAAGGCTTCGTTGAATTCAACCCGGTCGATTTGTTCTGCCGCCAGTCCGGCATGTTTCAGGGCTTTTTTAATGGCCACCACCGGACCCACTCCCATGATGGATTGTTTTACGCCGCCCACGGCCCACCCTACGATTCGGGTGAGGGGATTCAAGCCCAATTGCAGGGCCATTTCCTCGGCCATGATGAGAACCGTGGATACGCCGGAGTTGGTGGGGCATGAGTTCCCGGCGGTGATGGACAATTCCTGGCCGCTATGGCTGACGATGCCTTTCACCGGACCCAGTTTTGCCAGGCCTTCCATGGTGGTGTTGGCTCGAAGGCTTTCATCCGTATCAAAGGTGATCATGGGACCTTTTTCGTCCGCAAGCCAGTTCCCTTTGTCATCAAAGACCGGGTCTTCCACTTGAAGGGGGATGACCTCATCCTTGTACTTGCCTGCAGCGTAGGCCGCACCCAGGTTTTGCTGGCTTCTCACCGTAAAGGCATCCATTTCCTGCCGGGTAAGACCGAACATTTCCACCACGTTCTGGGCGGTCTGAACCATGGATTGCATGATATTGAGTTTTAAAAGGAAATCCGGAATGGGGGTTGAAAAATACTCAAAATGGTCATGGGCCATTTTGCTTTGAATTTCATTCAATTCCATCAATCTGGGATTGAAATTATTGGTTCGGTTCAGTTGAGACATGTCTCCAGCACCCCTCATGCCCCGGCCCATTTTTTCAATGCCCAGAGAAATGCCGCAGTCATAAGCACCCAGCATGATGGCCATGGCGATTCGCTGGGCGGTCTCCATGCTGGAGCCGCACTGCCGGTTGCTCATGAAATTGGTGGTTTCATACGGCAGACCCGCCAGACGGGCCACATTGCCCAAACCGGCCAGATCCTGCTGGTTGGCGCCGTGGCCGATGCCGATATCTGCAATCATGGTGGGTTTGACTTTGGGGTTTCTCTCCAGCAGGGTTCTGATTAGCAAAGCGCCCACTTCATCC
>VMSV01000216.1 GCA_013791935.1 Desulfobacteraceae bacterium
GAAATCAGGAATGAGGGAGGAGGAAATTCGACCCCATGATGGGTGTCCTTGATATCTTATTGTATTAATTCAAGATATCAAGTAGATCGTTCAGACATGAAGCGCATAAAGCAGAAAATATCAGAAAGAAAAAAGCCCGCCTGAATATAGAGCTTTTCAATTTCGATGTTTTATTGCGAATAGAAGGGAGGACAAGTTTTCTATGGTCTTGAATGCTTCGTCAAGATTATGAGCTTGTGTCACTTGATTGACATTACAAAAGGATATACAAAGAGGTATTCTATACTGCAAGAGGTTCAAGGTTGTATCTTTTTATCTTTTCAACCAACGTTGTTCTATTTAAGTGAAGTAATTTGGCTGCCCGATTTTTTACCCAGTTGGTTTTTTCAAGGGACTGGGTGATCAATTTTTTTTCAAATTCGGTAACCGCTGTGTTTAAACAAATTCCTTCTTCAGAAAATACTATGTTTTCCTCTTCCTCTAAAATGGCGCCCTGATTCTGGATATGCATTGGACATTCAGAGGTATTGATAATTCCGCTTTCGCTCAATACCACCATTCTTTCAACAACATTTTTCAATTCTCTCACATTACCAGGCCATGAATAATTGGTTAACAATGTCATTGCATTTTTTGTGATACCTATGACGGAACCTTTCATGGCTTTAATATTTTCATTTAAAAAATGGGAGATAAGCAAAGGGATATCTGATTTTCTTTCCCTTAAGGGTGCGATGTAAACAGGAATCACATACAGCCTGTAGAAAAGATCTTCTCTAAAATTACCTTTTTTTACTTCTTCCTCCAAGTTCCGATGGGTTGCTGCAATGATTCTTACATTTGTCTTTAATGTCTTGCATCCACCTACCCTCTCAAACTCCCCTTCTTCCAGAACCCTCAAAACTTTAACTTGCAAATCATAACTCATATCACCGATTTCATCCAGAAACACGGTTCCACCATCCGCCAACTCGAATTTTCCAGGTTTTGAATTTGTAGCCCCAGTAAAAGCTCCTTTTTCGTGTCCAAATAACTCGCTTTCCAATAGGTGATCCGGTATTGCGCCGCAATTTATTTTTATAAAAGGGTTGTTTTTTCGATAGGATTTTTCATGGATAGATTTGCATAGAAGGCCTTTTCCAGTACCTGTTTCTCCATTTATTAATATGGTAGTATCCGAATCCGCGACCTTTTCGATAATTTTAAAAATTCTATTGATTTTATCACTTTTTCCAACAATCCCGTGAAAGTTGTTATTTGGGTCATCTGTATGGGCTAAAATAGGTATTATTTCAGAATTAAACTCATTCTGGATGTTTTCAATTATTTTTAAAGCCTGTTGCATTTGACGCCTCCACTCCGGGTTTGTTGGGGGAAAGTATTTTGAATCTGGTTTAACCTTAGAACTGTTATAAGCAATATGTATGCCACTTATCCTCGAAACATAATATGTTGTTTAATTGCAATAATATAGAATATTGAATCAAGGGAAAATGAAAAATCAAATGAAATTACTTTGCGGATAAATTTGCATTATGCACATAGACCAAACTCCATCCGCCGTTGAATTTAACTTTGTAAAAAGCCATTATTCCATTTCAACGCCATTTAATTGTAAAACGAATGGAGTTTACATCTATATAATGTGGGCAGGGGGTAATTATGCCTCTTTCAGAAACCAGATTTGCATAATTATTTTCAATTCGGCGCCTTTTGCATTATGCAAATTGTCTTTTGGTTTTTTGGCAAATTATTGCAAACCTGCTAAGGCGTCTTCAATCGAACCATCTATCTTTAAATCACAGGTTTCCTGAAAACTCTTTAATTCGGTTTTTACGGACTCCGTTCCTACTATTTTATATTTCACGCCTGCTTTACTGAATCTGGCAATCAGCAAAATGATTAATTTAATCATTGAAACATTGATCTCGACCGTTTTTCTTAAATCAACAATGATTTTCTTTTGATTGTTTTTTGTCATCTCCTCAATGGTTTTAGGAATAAACCCATCCATCTCAAGAGCAATCTGACGATTAACCTTATCCGGAAAGACAAGATGCCTGACATCCCCTTCCTTTTTTACATATCTACCTGCATGGTCATCTTCAACTGTTTTTGATTCCAACAATTGCAAGGATACTATTTTCACCGCCCTCTCAATCAGTTGTTCGCCTTTGAAGGGTTTGACAATATAATCCGTCACGCCCATTTTAACGATCTGCATCACATTGTCTTTTCCGGATTCAGCCGTAAGCATAATGACCGGGATTTTTTTTAATTCCGGATCTGCTTTTAATTGACCCAGCATCTCAATACCATTCATGACCGGCATAGTAATGTCCAAAACGATCAATCCGGGCTTTTCCTGCCGGGCGACTTCCAATCCTTCAAGACCATTTTCAGCCTCGGTCAGCTCGCAGTCATAATCTTTAAATGCTTTTTTAACTATCATTCTAATGGTTTTACTGTCATCAACAGTAAGAACTTTTAATGTCATTTTATCCTCCGATTATATTTATCATCAAGAGCTATGTGCTCGCCTTCATGAAAACTTCAACAATTACAAATTGATTGTTGTTTTCCATAAGTATTTTTTCATGAAACTGCCAGTCTTTGGATTCAACATGAAAGGACCCTCCACTGGTCACAGATGGTATTGAAAGTGCGCAAGGGAATCCTGAATCACACAATCTGGATTTTAAACTCCCTCCAACCATATTGCTTGTTTCTCCTATGACATCGTGAATCTCCTCATTACTTTCAATCTCATCCGTCGTCATCCCAAGCATTTTGGCGGTTATTGTTTTTGCAAAATTTCCGCCTATATGTATATTAATACTCCCTGATGCTTTTCCCGCAAAACTCACAGAACCCATAAGCTTGTCTCCATTCAAAGGAATGATGCTGGATTCGTCAACAACATTCAAGCTCATAGAAAGCATCATGTCAAATACTTCACTCATGGATTTAATAATAAATTCTCTTAAGTCTATCATGTTCACCTGAGCCATTCGCAATCCCCTTTAAAATCATTCACAATTTATTTACTGTATATATCGGCAATCCGTATGAAATATTAATTATTTTTAAATCGGCAAGTAAATAAAAATAGTTGTCCCTTGTTTTTCAACACTTTCGGCTTGGATCACGCCTGTGTGGTTATCAACAACACCATAGGCAAGGGATAATCCCAGGCCGGTTCTGCAGGCTTTATCTTTGCTTGTAAAAAAAGGGTCATAAATTCTTGGAAGGTTTTTAGCCGGGATACCGACACCTGTATCCTTAAAATGGATTTTAATATAATTGCCGGGCCTTTTGATGCGAATATTGCCGTTTTCTATGGTAACACGAATGGAGATTTTCCCCCCTTGAGGCATGGCGTCGATACTGTTTGACACCAGGGATTGAAAAACTTTTATCAGGCTTTGTTTTTCTCCCATGATCGGAGGCAGGCCCAAAGGATAATCCGCACTGATTTCAATATGATGTTTATTCAATTCATTTTTTACAGACGCCATAAATTCGTCAATCAATTCGCTTAAAACTGTCCTTGTTTTTTTCAGATTCATGTAGCCTGCAAACTGGCCCATCCCATTTACAATATTGCTGATCCTGTTGGTTTGGCTTTGAATAATATTCAAAGGTTTTCCAATATTATTGCACATATTGTTATCCATGAGCATGAGTTGGATATGCCCGGATATGATACTCAGGGGATTCAAAATCTCATGGGAAGCGCCGGCAGCAAGCCTTCCTATGGAAGCCATTTTTTCAGCCTGAAGGATTTGCGCCTGGGCTTCCTGTAGAGCCAGATGCTCTTTCCTCACACTATGGTATAGGATTGAGTTTTCCATCACGAGAGAGCATTGTTTGGCAAGCATTCCAAGCAGTCTAAGGTTTTCCTGGGTCACGGCACTTTCCTGCAAAGGCGTGAGAACAAGGACGGCTCCATGGGTTCTTTTCACGGTGGACAGGGGAAGCATTAAAATGGATTTCCTGTTTTTAAACACAAAAGATGGAATAATGGCAGGCTTCCTTCGGTGAATTATCCATGAAAACATACCGCATTCGATTTGATATTCCACTTCTTTTTGACAAATAAATTCTTTATCTTCAGGTTCGGATATTTTTAATTTAAACTCGTTTGTTTCTTCATCAACCAGAATCAAAGCGCAGACATCCACCATGATATGGTTTTGAATTTCAACTGAAAATCCTTTCCAAATCTGGTTAATGGTGGATGAGATATCAATCTTGTCCTGGAACTGAACCATTTGTTCCATTTTATCTATAAAGCCAAGAAGTGCGGTTTCCTTGTCCATTCGTTTTTCTCTATTGTGATATATTATCGTAAGAATTAGTAATCAGAAGAAGGTGCCGAAATCCGGAAATGGATTGATCTAATATTCAAACAGTCCTTTCATGGTTTGAAATTCAATTTCCATCTTTTCCATGATCATGCGAATATCCTTCTGCTTTATTTCCAGCTTTTTCAAGGCTTCAAAATCAAGCCTTGGAATTCTATTGTCCCCACCAAAACCTAAATCAAGACTACGGCATAAAATATCCGCGAAATGGATGATGGTTGTTTCCTTTAAAAATTGCTTTGAAGTTGAAGGTGAATGATGGAATGCTATAACATGGGAGAGCTTTTCAGGTAAATTCCATTTTTGGGCAAGAAGTTCACCAATATCCGTATGATTATAACCCAATATTATTTCCTCTGCTTCATGGATCAGTGTTTTTTCAGTTTCAGCGTGTTGTCTCACCTTTTCAAATTCTTCGGGAATAAATAATATTTCGACGATTTTCCCGATATCATGAAGAAGACCGGCGACAAAAAGTTCTTCTTCATTATCATATTTAATGCAATTTCCAATTATTTTCGCGCCTACCGCGCATCCCAGCGCATGGTCCCAGTAACGCTCCAGCTGTTTCCCATTAATATCCGACTTTTTAGAAAACACCCCGAATATCGATGTGGTGAGCAGAAGATTTCTTATGGCATCAAAACCCAATAATACAATGGCGTTGGTTACCGTAGCTATCCTCTGGGGAAACCCGTAAAAAGATGAATTGACCAGCCTTAAAAGCCTTGCGGTCAACACCTGGTCATCCGTAATGACGCCGGAAAGATCTTTTGCAGAGGCCTGAGGATTATTAACAAGCGCCGTTATTTTCAGCACACTTCGAGGTAATGTGGGCAGGTCCTTGATGTGGGATACAATTCGATTGATATCCGGGGTAACTCTATTTTTATCCATTTTGCATTCTTTTCTGAATTTTTATATCCGTTGCTACGGCCAGGATTTCCTCCATAACCGGATTATCAAGAGATTTCGAGAATCTCTCTTTCATCTCTTCGTCTACGGCCAGCTTTAAACCCTCCAGCGATTGATTCTTTTCTTGACGGTTCTCTCCTGACTGACCGTCAATATTCACACTCGTCACGCCCCAGGACTTTAGCATTTTTAGGTTTTTTTCCGTGATGACCGTATTGGCCTTCAGAAGGAGCAACCCTTGGAAATTCAATGCGTCTTTGGCAATGACCATACCAGGTTTTAATTGGGTAATTAGCAAAACTCAATTCTCCTTTATATATATGCAAACAAAAAGAAGAAACATTACCGCTCCTCTTTCTTCTTCCAGTTTTCAAGTATTTCCAGAAGCCTTTTGAATTCAATGGGCTTTTGAAGATAAAAATCAGCTCCCATATTCATGGCATCTTCCACAGTTTCATCATCACCAAAAGCGGAAAGCATTACAACGCCCACTTTATTATTGTCTTTTCTTATTTTTTCAAGGGTTTCCAGACCGCTCATCCCCGGCATCCAGATATCCAGTAAAATCATGTCCGGCCCAAGCCCATTGATTCCTGAAACCGCATCTTCCCCTGAACCAAAGCTGGTGACCTTGTACCCGTGCATGCACAGAAAATCACTCATAACTTCTCTGATAAAAGGTTCATCATCCACCACCATAATATTCATCGCCAAGGTGTTCATTAAATCCTCCACAAGGGCATTAAGTTAAAAACACAATAAATTTTAGCAAATAACATGCCATCCACCCCTTATTATTTCCATTATTATTTTTAATAAATTTAATTTTTTTTCTCAAGTTATTCGAATTCCGTCCGATAAATAATTTAACAGCAAGAAGCAACCGAGAAAGGAGTGTGAGCAGTAACTTAGTAATCGGTTCCATTGCTACAGTTCTTAAACAAAAATTAATATATTTTAACTTTTCCAGCAAGAATGCCGGAAAAACAAATCCCTAGAAAAGGAGATACACCATGTCAGTAGGACAAATTAGTTTAACATCAGGAATGAGAGCAAATTTGAATGCTCTCCAGAACACGTCAAAACTTTTGGATTCAACTCAGAGACGTCTGGCCACGGGCAAAAAAGTTACCACCGCCCTGGACAACCCCACCAACTTTTTTGCTGCAAAAGCTCATACCAACCGTGCCGGAGACCTTGCCTCCTTAAAAGACGGCATGAGTGAAGCCATTCAGGTTGTAAAAGCGGCTGACGAAGGCATTTCCGCGGTTACATCATTGATTGAATCTGCAAAAGGTTTGGCCCAGGCAGCGTTGACCGCGACCAATGCCTATTCCACGGCTACCGACATTACGTTTACTGCTGATATCGCCGTGGGTGACACCATTACCATTAATGGTACGACTTTTACAGCGATTGACGGTAGTGCCGGCGATTCTACTGCAACCACGTTTGGAATCGGATCAGGCACTGCAACCGCATCAGCCGCAGCAAGCGGTCTGGTAACGGCCCTGGCTGCATCGACAACCACTCTAAGTGCTGTTACGATCACTGCGGCTGCTAATTCCGGCTTGGTCACACTGAGTGCCGCGGGTGATGTTGCACAATTCAACGTTACAGAAAGCACTACCGGCGCCAGCGTCAGCAACGCCGGTGGAGCTAAAGCCCGTGGTGAAAGGTATGACCTGGCCCAGCAATACCAAACCCTTATGACCCAGATGGATGATTTGGTCAATGACTCCCACTACAAAGGAGCCGACACCAACCTGATGGAAGGGCAGACCTTGACCGTTAATTTTGAAGGCTCACATACCCTTGAAATTGAAGGCTTTAGTGCAGCCGCTGCGGATCTGGGTGGGGATATCAGCTCAGCTACAAACAACTGGGCCGGTGGCAGCTCGGATATTTCCGGTGATATTTCAAAGCTTAACTCTGCTTTGTCAACCCTGAGAAACGAATCCAAGGCTCTGGCTTCAAATCTGGCTGTAATCAACACACGTCAGGATTTTACATCAACCATGATCACCACTTTAACCGATGGTGCTGACAACCTGACCCTGGCGGATATGAATGAAGAAGGCGCCAACATGCTGATGCTGCAAACACGTCAGTCCTTGGCCACCACCTCACTGAGTATGTCTTCCCAGGCTGCCCAGTCCGTCTTGAGGTTGTTTTAAGAATCGGTTCAATCAGGAAAGCATGATTTTGGAAAATGACCAGATTTTTAAAATAAACGATTGAAAAGAAGCATTGAGGGCGGGAACCATTCCCCCTCAATGCTTTGTTTTAAGAAACTTCTTTTTACGATGGATCAGGAGTGTCAATGCTGAAAAACCCTTACCTTGATTATAGCAACATGACCCAGGAAACTCTCTCCGGAAGGGAATTGGAAGCCCACGTGCTCACCAAGGCTGCAAACAAATTAAGGACCTGCAAAACCAACTGGAATCATCCCGAACAGAATGAACGTTTGGAGGAAGCGTTGAAATACAATCAGAAAATATGGAGTTTTTTTCAGGTTGAGCTCTCCGACAGTGAAAGTGCATTGCCCGTTGATACTCGAAAGGATCTACTCAATTTAAGCTTATTCATCGATAAGCATACATTAAATGTCCTTTCTTTCCCTGATCCGAACAAACTCAATATCCTCATTGATATCAACATGAATATCGCCTCGGGTTTGAGGGAAACCTAAACACGATAAGACAAAAGCCTCGTTACATTTGAGTCATATGACTGCTATGAATGCAATAAAAAACCGGATAGACTGAACCAAAGTCATTCCGGTTTTTTATCATTGAACCCTGGATTCTTACTTTTTCCCCAACCCATCACTTTCCCTAAGCAAACCCATTAAACTTGGAAAAGGAGTCATATTTCTCATCCATTTTATTGCCGAAACGATCCACCCCTGAAAATGAAAACACAACATGACTCGGATCTATGATGCCGTTAGCATTTTCATTCTGCTGAAGAGCAAATTTAACAATTGCTGTTCTTGATTCAGGATCATACAATATGCTTTCAGGTTTATCGGGAATATTAATTTCATTAGGCGTTGATTTTAACCCGAAATTATATGCTTTAGGCCCATAACCGGCTGCTGCTGATAATTTCCAGTGATCCGGATTTTGAATGGATTGGGTATCCATATCCTTGTTAAAAGAAAACCGAACCGTGAAATAACTTTTTTCGTCCGCAATTCTTAAATAGCTGTTTAAGTAGGAAACCGGGGTTCGCATGGAAAGATTCCAGTTGAAATCGCCCTTGTATGCTGCTGTAAATTTTGGTTTTTCCACTTTATGCATATAGAGATAAAGCAGGCTTGCTAAGTTCGATTCATTTTCTTTTAATATTTCATATTGCTCATTAGCTTTTTCAATATTCCCCAGATCGGCAAACATATACCCCAGTTCCACCCGAGCATCATCAAAACCGGAGTTTCGCTCAAGGGCTTTTTCAAATTGTTTTATGGCTGCCTCATTGTCTCCCTTTTTAGCAAACGTCATTCCAAGACCGTAATACCCGTTTTCGGATTTTGGTTCCATACGAATGGTCTTTTCAAACAATTGTTGAGATTCATCCAGTTTTCCCGTTTCAAGACAACAGTGGGCCAGGCTATAGTAATTTTCCGAACTGGGATAAACCCGAACCGCATTTCGATAGGACTGTTCCGCTTGGATGTTTTTCCCCATTGAAAAATATAGGTTCCCCAGATTAAGATGCATATCTTCCCGCTGAGGATCAACCGACAATGCATTTTTATAGGCCTTCTCAGCATTTTTTGGATCATCGAGCTTGAGATATACATTTGCCATGTAATTATAGGTTTCAACGATATTCTCATTATTTGGAGAAAGAGCGATGGAACGCTGGAATTCCATAATGGCCTTTTTATAATTGCCATCCTGATATAAATCAATGGCATTGCCCAAAGCATTTTTTGATTGCTGCTCCCTATTGCCTTGGAGCAAACTCGTATAATCAAAAATACTATAATTTGATTTAATTTCCATAATCACCCTGTTGCAAATTGATTGGCTTTCAAAAATCCGGGCAGAAATTCAATATATC
Organism: Desulfobacteraceae bacterium; assembly: GCA_013791935.1. Lineage (GTDB taxonomy): Bacteria > Desulfobacterota > Desulfobacteria > Desulfobacterales > UBA5616 > VMSV01. The sequence continues at coordinate 9,357 of VMSV01000216.1, forward strand.
TCCTGCTACAGATATCGACCATTTATGATAAATCTTTAATCTGTTTTAGCCATTGCCAAACGTCACTTATTTGACAAACTGATAATATCTTTGATGACAGATCGTTATTTATTTCCTTCATGACTTACAGATAACTTAATTTAATCCTTCCGAAGACCCAAAGTAATATCAATGTATTTATCAGATTTAATTTGCATTTAATTCATATAGAGCAAAATAATTCCATGGAAATCTATTTAAAATAGATTTTATATCAGCTATTTTTCAATTGTGGCAAATCAATTGCATATTCAACTTATTCAGAAGTGTAATTAGCGACAACCCAATTCAAACCAGGAGGAAACGATGGGCCTTAAAATCACATTAAAACCTGAAGAAAAAATGATTGTCGGCAATGCTGTCATTTCGAACGCCGGAAGCTCTGATTCTTATATTTCGATAGAAAACAACGCCACAATTTTAAGAGAAAAAAACATCCTCTCTGAAAAAGAGGCCAATACGCCATGCAAACAAATCTATTTCATCATCCAATTGATGTACATTGACCAGATCAATCTTCCCCTTCATCAAAATAATTATTGGAAAATCATTAAACAAGTGAGTCAAGCGGCGCCCAGCACCATTCCTTTAATTGATGAAATGAACCAGCATATTTTAAAGGATGATTTTTACCAAGCCCTGAAAGCAGGAAGAAAACTAATTGATTATGAAGCTGAAATATTAAACACGTTCATCACTTCAACCTTAAGGAATCCCGCCAGCCATGGAGCCGGCATGCCCTCACTTTCCATTTAATAAAAAGATCCCCCGTATAGAAAAACATAATAAAATATCATGTCTTCGCCTCGGAATCGGGCGAAGACATCCGGTGCCGAAAAACTCTATATTTGAATACCGACGACCTCTCTTGTTGAAAGAACTGGTATTTGATTTAACCGTTCCAATTCTTTCCCCAGGAAACGGATGTCTTCTGTTTCAGCGTCCAGCCATAAATTAATTTCATTCTGATGGATCAACCAGACGTTTGATTCAATAAGCAGCTCTCGAGTAACTGATTCTTCCGTTTTATTTGTTGGATGAATTTTGATGATGGAAACTCCGTAAGCACGGGCTATGTTTTCTGAAACGGTTGCCTTGCCATCATGAAATAAAAACATTCGATCGACCTGTGAGTTGCATTGGTAAAATACTTTCTCAATACCCGGGGTATCTTCTTTCAATATCACGGCAAGTGATAGGTTTTTAGCGATTGGGTTTTGCTCCCCA
>VMSV01000161.1 GCA_013791935.1 Desulfobacteraceae bacterium
CAGGCGCTTGCCCAAGGCATCCTAAATGGCTCAGACAACATAAGCTTTGCAAACGGGGCATCCATTCCGCTCAATCCATCCCTTTGAGAATCAAATGCGGTTACCCTGGGTCGGGACCTAAAGTGCAACTTGACAAACAGGAACAATTTAAAGAAGATTGGGCCGTGAAAAACAGGATACAATATCAGCCGTATGGATGCGGGTTTTTATACCGGTTATTTTTGCCGGTGATGGTTCTGTTTTGGGTTATGCTGCCCGGCCCGGCCCTCGGGGAAAAAATCGTCACCGACCAGCTGGGCAGAAGGGTGGTTCTCACGGACAATCCGAAGCGCATCGTGGCCCTTGCGCCGAGCATTACGGAAATTCTTTTTGCCATTGGCCAGGGAAGCCGGGTGGTGGGGGTGACGGAGTTCAGCAATTACCCCCCGGAGGCCGCGGCTCTTCCCATGGTCGGCTCCTATGTTCAACTGGACATTGAAAAGATCCTTTCCCTTCAGCCGGATCTTTGCATCGCCACGAGGGACGGAAATCCCATCGAGGTTATCAGCATTTTGGAATCCCTGAACATACCGATCTATGCGGTGGACCCCAGGAATTTGAAAACGGTTATGGAAACCGTACAGGAACTGGGAGGCCTGTTAGATGCCCGAACCCCTGCAAGGGAAGTGATTGCCCGGATGGAAGAACGGATTCAAAGGATTGAAAACCGGGTGTCTGAAGCCAGAACCCGCCCCAAGGTATTTTATCAGATCGGTATTTCTCCCATCATTTCCGCCGGTACCAACTCCTGTATTCATGAACTCATTGAAATGGCCGGAGGAGATAATATCGCCAAGGGACCCGCTTCCTATCCAAGAATGAGCTACGAGCAGGTGCTTGCCCTTTCACCGGACATCATCATCGTTACGTCCATGGCCAAGGGCATCGTGTTTGAAACCGTGAAAAAAGAATGGGGCCAATGGCAGGACATTCCTGCGGTGAAAAACAACAGGATTACCCTCATCAACTCGGATATTCTCGACCGGCCAACCCCCAGGCTGGTGGAAGGGCTTGAAATGCTCGTCGACATCCTCCATCCCCGAGTGCCCGAGGAAAACCATTGAAGGATTCACAACCCGCATCCGTGGTGAAGAAAATGGCCTGGGTCATGGCCCTGATGGCTTTGGTGCTCGGGGCTTCTATGCTTGTGGGCATTTCTTCAGGCTCCACCCGGAACGGATATTTTTCCGCATTTCAAACCCTTTTTTCACCGGAGAAAACCGACCCGCTGCTTTACACCATCATCTGGAGGGTCCGTTTCCCCAGGGTTCTGCTGGCTGCCCTGGTGGGGGCCACCCTTTCCCTGGGAGGGTTGGTTTTTCAGGCCCTTTTAAGAAATCCCCTGGCTGAACCCTATATTCTGGGGATTTCCGGCGGGTCGGCCATCGGAGCCATTATCGGCATTCTCATGGGCCTTACCCGATTTCCAGGGGTATGTCTCATGGCTTTTGCAGGAAGCATCGCTACCTTGATCATGATCCTGGGTATGGCTTCCGGCCAAACCCTTCTGAAACAGAATGCCCTTCTGCTTGCCGGGGTCATGGTGAACGCCTTTTGCGCGGCTATTATCATGTTTTTGGTTTCCATGACCCAGGATGCCAAGCTTCACAATATCATTTTTTGGCTCATGGGGGATCTTTCCATGACCAGCCTGTCCCAGGTGGGACTTTTGGCCTTAACCAACATTCCCTGCTTTGTTTTTCTGTTCATCCTGTCCCATAAAATGAATCTGCTCCTCATGGGCAAAGACCTGGCCCAATCCATGGGCGTCAACATCCGGCTTCTTATGGTAATGCTCCTGGTGGCCACCTCCCTCATGGTGAGCGCAACGGTTTCCCATTGCGGTCTTCTGGGATTTGTGGGCCTGGTTATTCCCCATCTTCTGAGGTTGTGCTTCGGTCCGGACCATCGCATACTGGTTCCGGCCTGTGTTCTGGGCGGAGGGGCCTATATGGTCGCCTGCGATACCCTGGCCAGAACCCTTCCCGGTCAGGGGGAAATGCCGGCGGGGGTCATCACCGCGCTCATCGGTGCACCTTTATTTATTATCCTCCTGAAAAGATCCCGCTCATGACAGCTCCGGCCATTACGATAAAAGATCTTAATTTTTCCTACGAAAACAGTCCGGTTCTAACGGACATCTCGTTTTCCGTTGGCGAAAACAGTTTTTTTGTCATCATCGGTCCCAATGGATCAGGCAAATCCACCCTTCTCAAGGTTCTTGCAGGGATTCTATCCTCAAAAACAGCAAACATTCACATTCTGGACAAACCCATCCACCGATACACTCGAAAATCCATGGCCAGAACCCTGGCCCTGGTGACCCAGAACACCACGGTGGATTTTCCTTTTTCGGTTTTGGACGTGGTGCTCATGGGCAGGGCGCCCCACCTTGGCGTTCTGGGCCTGGAACAGGAAAACGACCTGGAAATTGCTAACCAAGCCCTTGAATTCACGGGAGTGGAGTATCTTGCCAACCGCAAGATGGACCAATTGAGCGGCGGGGAACAGCAACGGGTTTTCATTGCCAGGGCCATCTGCCAGCAGCCGAAAATCATTCTCCTGGATGAGCCAACGGCCTCCCTGGACCTGGCTCACCAGGTCAGAGTCATGGACCTCATGGAAAAGCTCAAAAAAGAAACGGGGATCACCGTCATCATGGTTTCCCATGATATCAATCTGGCGGCCATGTATGCGGACACCCTGCTTCTCCTTAGCCGGGGCCGGATTGCCTGCGCCGGTTGCCCTGCAGAAGTGATCACCTACCAGAACCTTGAGCAAGCTTACGGCTGCACCCTGTTGGTAGATCAGAACCCTCTTGGGGATTACCCACGAATTACTCTGGTTCCCCGAAAGCATTTAATTCTGAAAGCACAAAATTAAAAAGTCCGCATCCCCCCCGAATCCTAATTCCCTGTTGACTTTCCGAAATACCGTCGATAAGTAAAAAGATCGTTGAGCGGTCGTTCAATCCCGCCGCACCGCCCGAGTTGTTTACCGGCAGCTGATTGCCCCATGATTTAAAAAGGAGTATTTGCTAAATGATTCATGCCCAAATGGAGAAAATGTTCAACGCCCGTTCCATCGCCGTGGTGGGAGCCAAACGCCCGGATGAAACCCAAGGAAAAGGATTTAAAGGAATCTTCTGTGCGGTCCACGACTACGGGTACAAGGGCCGCCTTTATCCCATCAACCCCAAGGTGGATTCTATCATCGGAATAAAAGCCTATAAAAACCTTCTGGAACTGCCGGAACCCGTGGATCTGGTGATTGTTTCCGTTCCTGCTCCCTATGTCCCCGGGGTTTTGCGGGAATGCGCCCAAAGCGGCAACAAAAATGTTCATATTTTCACCGCTGGCTTCAAGGAAACCGGTGAACCTGAATCCATGAAACTGCAAAAGGAAATTGAAGAGATCGCAACCACCCATGGCCTTTGCGTCATCGGCCCCAACTGCATGGGCATCTGTGTGCCGGAGCACCGAATCGGCACCTGGATCGAGCCGGTCACCAAGGTGGGGCCGGTCTCCTTTCTCAGCCAGAGCGGGGGGCATGCCCAGGACTTTTCAAATTATGCCGGAAAACTCGGCGTCGGATTCAGTAAAATCGTAAGCTTCGGAAATGCTCTCACCCTGGACAGCACGGATTTTCTCGAATACCTGGCGGAGGATCCCAAAACGGAAATCATCACCATGTACCTGGAAGGCGTGAAGAACGGAAGAAAGCTGTTTGATCTGGTCAAACGGACCAGCCGGGTGAAGCCAGTGATCATTCTCAAGGGCGGTTTGACCGAATCCGGCGCCAAGGCTGTGCTTTCCCATACCGGTTCCCTGGCAGGGCAAGAACAGTACTGGAATGCTTTTTTTAAACAAACAGGCGCCATTCGGGCCTATTCCCTGGAAGAAATGGCTCACACCACCCTGGCTCTGCTCAGAGCGGGAAAACCCAAGGGAAGGGGCGTGGTGGTCTTCGGGGCCGGAGGGGGGGTGATGGTGGGGGCATCGGATGCATGCAGCCGGGTGGGTCTGTCCCTGCCTCCTTTTTCGGAACCCATGCAAAATGCCCTGCGGTCCTTTATCCCCCCTGCGGGAAACATGATTAAAAATCCCCTGGACGCGTTTTTCCTGTTTCTTGACGAACCGGCCCATCTGGCAAAAACCATGGATCTCATTTCCGAATCCAAAGATCTTCATATGCTGATCATCTCCCTGCATCTGGACTGGGTGGATTCGACCATGTTTTCACAAATTGCCCTGCGCATCAAAACGGTTTGTGTTGAACACTTGGGGGGGAAGCCTTTTGTGGTTTGCTGGCGGCAGACCCGGGACGATCAGGAGTTTCACCACCTGGCCCTTGGATTTGAACGGGATCTTCTGGATTCAGGAATCCCGGTTTACAGAAGTTTTGAAACCGCAGCCCTGTCCCTTTCAAAACTGGCTGAATATCATCTTTCTTCGAATTTTCAGTCAGTATAAGAACAGCGGAACCGCAGGCTAACTTTAAAAAACTATAAATGACCCTATGCGACGGATTCAATTTCCCGTGACTTCTTATGAATTCACGGGAATAGGGTTTGCACATCATCAGATGCTATGATAAGGGGTTATATCATTTTGAATGTAACATGGAACTTGAACTTCCTATTTTTATTCGCATAAAACATTATTCCAAGGAGGCGCCAATGCAAGGTGGATACGTGGGCAAGTTATTGTTTGTCAATCTGACCGATGGAATCATTGAGGATCGGCCTTTGACCGATGAAATGGCTGGAAACTTCATCGGCGGCCTGAGTCTCGGAGCAAGAATCCTCTACGACATGGTCAAGCCGGGGGCAGATCCTCTGGGGCCGGAAAATGTGCTCGGTTTTGTCACGGGTCCTCTAACGGCTACGGGGGCGCTTTTCAGCGGGCGATATATGGTGGTGTGCAAATCTCCGGTAACCAACGCCTGGAACGACGCCAACTCCGGAGGCCATTTCGGTCCCGAACTTAAAAAAGCCGGTTATGATGCGGTTTTTGTTTCCGGAGCCTCCAAAAAGCCGGTTTACATCTGGATCAAAGACGGCCAGGCGGAAATCAGGGATGCCGCAAAACTCTGGGGAAAAGACAGCACCGAAACCCGGGACGCCCTGATTGAAGAAACCGGGGAGGCCAAGCTCCGGGCAGCCTTGATCGGACCTGCGGGTGAAAACCAATCCTTGCTGGCCTGCGTGATGAACGACACCCATCGTGCCGCAGGACGGGGGGGTGCAGGCGCCGTCATGGGCTCAAAGAATTTGAAAGCCGTGGCGGTTTGCGGAACCGGAAAGGTGCCGGTGGCCAATCCTGAAAAATTGCGTGAAATCAATATGGCGGTCACTAAAAACATGAAAGAGGGTCCTGCTGCGGGATTCGCCAAGGCTTTCGGAACCTTCGGAACCGGTGTTGGAACTGGCGGATCGGCCATTTCAGGGGATTCTCCGGTAAAAAATTGGGGTGGGATAGGGGTTGTGGATTTTGATGCGTCCAAAGCCGAGAAGCTCAATGCGCCGGTGATGGATGCAAAATATAAAACCGGAAAATACGCCTGTGCAAACTGCCCCTTGGGATGCGGTGCGGATTACAAGGTGGACGGCGGGGACTGGCCGGTGGGAGAAACCTATCGCCCGGAATATGAAACCATGTCCGCCTTCGGCAGCCTCTGTTTGAATGACAATGCGGAATCCATTATCAAATGCAATGAAATCTGCAACCGTTACGGAATGGACACCATCTCCGTGGGGGCCACCATCGCCTGGGCCATTGAATGCTATGAAAACGGTGTTATTACCAAGAACGACACCGACGGCATTGAACTCAACTGGGGAAACGCCAAATCCATCGTGGGCATGACCCAAGCCATGGCAGATCAGAAAGGATTCGGAAAGATTCTGGCTCTGGGATCACGCAAGGCTGCCGAAACCCTGAAAAAAGGACAAGAGTATTTGCAAACCGTCAATGGCATTGAGCTGCCCATGCACGATTCCCGGTTCAATCCGGGGTATTCCAGAACCTACCAGATGGATCCCACCCCTGCCCGCCATGTAAAAGGCGGCTTGTGGCCCATGCTGGGAAGGGCCAAACCGGAGAAAAAATACGATCCCACCGGAACCGGGCCCATTGATGTGGCTCTCACCGCATCCGCCGAGATCATGAACGCAGCAGGACTCTGCCTGTTCAGCTCCTTTGTGGGCGTATCTCCTCCGGACATGCTCGAAGCGGTCACCGGAATAAGCTTAAGCAAGGAGGAACTGCAGAAAACAGGGCTCAGGATGTTTAATATGCGCCATGCTTTTAATATAAGAGAAGGCCAACTCCCCGGGGACTGCGTACTTCCGGATCGTGCCGTGGGAGCCACTCCCCAGACGGAAGGGCCGTTGAAGGATGTCACCATTGCCCATGAGGCCTATATGAAAAACTGGTGCCAGGCCGCAGGTTGGGATGAAAAAACCTGGAAGCCCTCAAAGGAAAGTCTCCAGGCTCTGGGCGGCATGGAAGATGTCGTTAAAGACTTCTTCGGATAAATGGAAGTTCTGGTCAAATTTTTCTCCTATTATCGACTCATCGCCGGCAGGGAACAAATCACGCTTTCCCTGCCGGAAAACGCCACAGTTGCTTCCATGATCAATGAGCTGGAGCAAAAAATCGGCGACTTGTCCTCCAAGATGGCCCAAACGGCTTTTATGGTAAACCAAAAGCAGGCCTCCCCGGAAACCCCCTTGAAGGACAAAGATGAAATTTATCTTCTCTATCTCATTGGCGGGGGGTAGGCCTTGAAAATCAAGGTCGGCTGATGGAAAATAATTTCTTGACAAGCCAAAACAATCATAATAATAATTTTTTAATAAATGGAATTTAGTCATTCGATAAATTATCATTTTTTTGCTCCTCGTTTACTCCCTACCCTTTTTTAAAGCCAGGGACTGGCATCAGGTAGACCATAAGGGGCCGGATCTTTAAACTTCATTCATCAGGTAATCCTGATATCCTTTGAATGTAATTCTTTAAGAATCAATAAAATGAGACACTTGCAAAATTAACCATAACTTTTTTATCAGGTGCCCTAAATGATCTCATTCAAACTTACCAAAGAGCAAGAGCTGATACAAAAAACCGCCAGGGAATTCGCCTCGGGAGAACTCCGGGAAATAGCCAGGGATTGTGATGAAGAAAGCGAGGTTCCCAAAAAACTCCTGGATAAGGCATGGGAACTGGGTTTGGCCAATGCCGCCGTTCCTGAAGAATTCGAAGGCATCGGCATGGAAAGATCTGCCATGACCAACGTTCTGATCTGTGAAGAACTGGGATATGGCTGTGCTTCCCTTGCCAGCGCCATCATGGCTCCGGCCGGTTTCATTCAGCCCATCATTGATTTCGGTACGGATGCCCAGAAAAAGAAATATCTTCCCATGTATGCCGGAGAAAAATTCGTACCCGCAGCCCTGGCCCTGCATGAGCCCCATTTCACTTTTGATCCCGCGAACATGAGAACCACTGCTCAAAAACAGGGAAGCGACTGGGTAATCAACGGCTCCAAAAGACTCGTGCCTTTTGGCTCAACAGCCCTTCACTTTCTGGTTTTGGCAAAAACCGGCAAGGACATCGGGCTGAATAGTCTGGACGCCTTCATCATTCCCCGGGACGCCAAGGGCCTCACCATCAGTGCGGAAAATGAGCCCACCATGGGTTTGAAACCCCTTCCCAGTTCAAAAATTACCCTGGACAATGTTACGGTTCCCAACGCCCAAAGGCTCGGGGAAGACAAGGGCATTGACGGAAAAAGATTGATCAATTCCGTGCGGATCGCCAATGCCGCCCTCTGCGTGGGCCAGGCCAAAGCTGTGGTGGATTATTCCATCCCCTACGCAAAAGACCGGATTGCTTTCGGGGAACCCATTGCAAAAAAGCAGGCCATCGCATTCATGTTGGCCAATATGTATACGGAGACCGAGGCCATGAGATGGATGGTGTGGAAGGCCGCCAGCCAGCTTGACCAGGGGGTGGATGCAACCAAAGCCACTACCCTGGCCCAGCATTACACCAATAAAAATACCATTGTCATTGCCGACAACGGTGTGCAGATCTTCGGTGGCCACGGGTACATCAGGGATTTTCCCCTTGAAATGTGGCTGAGAAACGCAAGGACGCTTACCGTGATGGAGGGCACGTCCGCTGCGTAACCATGAACCAGGGGAAGAACATTCCTCTTCCCCTTGATCAGGAAAAGATTTTTTTCATAAGGCTTGTTTATTCGTGTTTTTTGTGTTATACATCGGCCCCACAGTCTATGAAAGGGTTGAGAACCCGATAGCCCTTTAAATCACATCCGGTAAATCACATCCGGCATCTTTACTGTGGAACACAAGCTTTTATTTTCTGAATCGTTGTAATAAGCTGCTGAAGCAGTACCGCAAATAAAAAAAAATCCAAACATTGGCGCCTCCAAAGAAAGGCTCTATCTGCATCAAAATGTTTCTATGTCTCAGCAGCATAAAAAAAGCCCGAAAAGGCAGTCCGTCCTATCCATCCAGACGTTATTCTTTTGTTTTCAATGGTTCACCATTAATCGGGCTTTCCAGCCCTATTATTAAACCAACTGTTTTAGAGGAGAGGATAATTTTCATTGATATCTGAAACACCCGGTTTCATTCAACACTTAACTACTTTACTATGGAGGGGATCTATGAAGATGAAAAAAAGAAGACAATTTAACTGGTTCTTTGCGGCAAGCATGGCCGTTGCAGCAGTCCTGTTGCTTTTACCGCAAGCCGGGTTTTCCGCCGTGCCCACGCCGGGAACCAACATCAATGCTCAGAATGTGGATCAGTATGCCGATGCCATGCCTGCGTTCATGGTGAGAATGATCAAAGACGGATGGGGATTTGTTGATCCCATCAACATCGATATCCAAGCGGATACTCCCAATGGACCTCCCGAAACCTACATGGCAGCCTCCCAGAAAAATGTTGCCGGTGTCTCCCTGTCTGCAGAAGGCATCCTGCAAGGCTGGACCAACGGGATGCCGTTCCCGGATCCCAAAGAGCCGGATCTGGGCCTCAAATGCATGTGGAACCAGTATCACCGATGGTTGGGGGATGACTACACCTATGATCCCAACGAAGGGCTGGTTTCCTGCTCACAGAGAAAAGGCGCCGATGTATCCTGGGGCGGGTTGAACTGGACCCGTTTGAAATTTGAGGGCCGTACCGACATCCAACCTGTACCGGCCATGGACAACCCCCAGGGGCTTTATTTCGCTTTCCACATGGCCACCGTGGGTACCGGAAGCCCGACAGAGCAGTTGATCTACCGTTATGCCGACCCCAAAAAGGCCGACGACATTTGGACCTACGTTCCCACCCTTCGCCGGACCCTTCGCATGGTTTCTTCCGACCGCTCCAACCCCATCATGGGATCGGTAAAAACCTGGGACGATCTTTTCGGATTTGACGGCAGGGTTTTGGAGTTCAAATACGAATTTCAAAGACAAATCAAGTCCATCGGCCTTTTCAACCAGAAGAAACTTTTGAACGACGCGGATGTGGGCGATCACGTGACCCATCCGATTTTCACCAAGGAACCCTGGGAAGTGAAGGATGTGTTTGTTGTAAAAATCATCCCCGTAGACCCGCGCTATCCCAATTCCCATCGATTCATCTGGTTGCCTGCGGAACATTTTTTCCCCTGCTACCAGGAAATTTTCGACAAAAAAGGCGAATTCTGGAAAGGCAACATGAACGCCTTCATGAGAATAGATACCAAAGACGGCCAAAAAGGGAACTTCATGAACAACTCCTGCCAGTTTGACGTCAAGACTCTGTTCTGGCTGGATTCCCTGTTTGCAACCGTACGCGTAAACTCCGGCGTTCCCAAGGAAAGATTCCGTTTGGGTTCCCTGGGACAGAAATTTTCTTTTTAAGAGTACTCTTTTCAACAAGAAGTTAACTGAATTTTGGTTTGGTTGATTTACCCGGTTTCACCTCATTCTCCGCCTGATTCTGCAAATATCGGGCGGAGAATGATGGATTAAGTTTTCACGTCTTACATGGTTTCATTTTTTGGTTTTGCTGTTTTCTCTTTTTTCTGATGCAGTAGTTGGTTCCATAGATTCCTGAAAGAGAAAACAGCAGCGGTCTTTGCTTATGTCTGAGGACCGGAATTCGCCTGATCCGGAGTGACGTTTTAACCGTTTGCGAGATTTATTGCTTCATAGAGTATGTAGGATGGAAAAGTTCATCTATTTTCTGTTCAACACCTTGAATGAAGATTTTTCTCTCCCGAATGTTTGTTCTGCTTAGCAGGGTAACAAGACTTTTAGGATTTACGGTAAGAAGTGGCTTCAGGTTATGCGATGATCCATTCATCAGTATGAGCCATTGTCTTTAAACCCTGCCTGCAAAGGCAAATATCGTGTTCATTCTTTTAAGAATTTGGAGAGGAGAATTGTATGTTTCAAAAAAGATTTTCATTTAAGAGTATTTTTGCGTTGTTTGCTTTAACCCTTTTGCTGCTTTCCGCAACATCCCCCGCCTTTGGCTATGATTACGGCCCCTGGAATATGGATGGTTACTTCAAAAGTCAGTTTGGTGTATTCACCGAAGGCAAACCGTTTAATGATGCAGACAACGGCTACACCGCTTATAATCGGGGCCAAGGAAACATCTATGTGGCGAGACCCGGCTCCAACGACAACATGGCCACGGCCAGGCAGCAAATGCGCTGGAATGTCAATGGCCAGGTATCAGATAGCATTGCCGTGAGAGCCGAAATATTGGGCGCATGGGAACCCGATTATCCGGGAGAAAACAACACCCAAGAGGGCGGATACAAACATATCAACGCCAATTTCTACAACTCCTTCGACTGGCGGGAAGTAACCGTTGAATACAAACCCACTTATTCCCATGCCATTAAATTCGGGCGCCAGATTATCAACTGGGGTGAAGCTCTTTCCGGACGCGTGGCAGACCAGTGCAACCCGGTGGACTCCCGCTATCTCCTGGGTTTCACCAACCTGGAAGAAACGTACATGCCCCTCTGGATGTTCCGCGGCACGCATGACTTTTTTGATTGGAACACCAATATCGAATGGATCGCAGCCCCCATCTGGCAGGCGGATGATTATGAACATTCCCGGTCCATGACTTCCTCAGGTCAGCGCTATGGCGACGGAACTGTTGGAACTCCCTGGTACCGTTTTGCTGCAAACCCTGAAGCACGTGTGAATCGATTGGGCGGCGCGGGTGCAGTGCTTTCATATAGTACTTTAAACCAAACCAAGGTATACGGGGCTCCATTCAGCACCATGTATCATGGATCCGACCTTTTGGGTATTCCTGGCCCTGTAAGACCGCTTACACGCGCAGAAGCCGTGAACATCGGCCTTCCAACCACAGCCTATCCGGGTGTAAACTCCGTTCTGCTAGCCACGGAAATACCCACCACGGATGCGTCAGCCATCGCATCTAATGCTCCGGATTTCACGGATCATAATTTCAAGAATACCCGATGGGGAATTAAAACCAAACACATGTTATGGGGCGCTGATCTGGGGTTTTCATTTTTCCAGGGACCGGCAGACAGTGGTAACTATCACTACCGATATAAAACCTCGCCTACACCTTATTTGGTCTTTGAAAGAGTCGTTCCCAGATACAATACCTTCGGTCTTTTCGGCAACTACCAGTTCCCATGGGCGGTAATGATTTTCGAGGGTGCCTATAAACCCGGCAGGGAGTTCCACAAAGACCTGTTTGGGATTAGAACTCACGCCGGCAGGCTGGACAACATCGAGAAAGTTGACATTATCCATACCATGTTTGGTGTAACACGTGAGCAGAACATTGACTTTCTGAACAAGTACAACGTTTTTACCATCAGAGGCCAGTGGCAAGCCCAGTATTATATGGAGAACATGGACGGCCTGGCGGAAGTCACAACCTACATGAACGAAGCCCCGAGGATGGATAATGAATTCATGGTGTCTATTTCCACGGCCTATTCCTACAGAAAATACAACCCCGGTGTTACCTTTGTAATGAATCCACGGGGGCAGCTGTATTCTTCCGCCGCCTTTAGCTGGGTTCCCGGCGGATTCAACGATCGGTTGAATGTCAGCGTCGGGTATACCAACATCTGGGGTGCCAATGAATATTCAACCCGGACGGTTTTTGCAGCGAAAAACGACCTGGCTGTGCTAACGGTTCAGTACAATTTCTACTAGCCCACGGATAAGCCAATCCGGTAAGTAAACCAAAGCCCGGCAGGAGCCATTCCTGCCGGGCTTTCTTTTTTTAGTTTTCACCTTTAATTGAACGGTCGTCATTCCAAAAAAAATGCCATTTAGTCATTAAATATCTATTGATTTATTGATGAAGTTGTGTTTGAATACGTGAAACTTAAA
>VMSV01000194.1 GCA_013791935.1 Desulfobacteraceae bacterium
AGGTGGTCGAGACAAACACGCAATTGGAACCCGGTGCTCGAGGTTCAGCTAAATCCTGAAAAGCAAAAAGCTACCGACGTGCACCCCTTTAAAAAAGCAGCTTAATATCGGTTCAGGCGACATCTATCTTGACACCCGCCGGGACCCTATTCATACGACTGATTCGGGTATATTCCATGAGGTCCGAAACAATGGCATCGCATATCCTTACCTGGTCCTGAATCCGATTCAAATGTTTCTCGGTTTTTTCATCCCGGTGGTTCATTTTTTTATGCAGGTAGTATTGTGAAGAATGAATGACCCCCAGCGGGTTTCTCAATTCATGACTCACCGTGGCAGTGAGCTGGCCGAGAACCGCGAGTTTTTCTTTCCGGATCAGTTCATTTTGGGCGGCCTGGAGCTTCTCGGATCTTTCCCGGACCAGGGCCTCAAGATTTGCACGATATCGGGCCAACTCTTCTTCCGTGGTTTTTCTCCGGGTCACATTCCGGACAATGCTTAAAATCCTTTGCGTCCCTCCTTGCTCCAAGAGCCGGCTGTTGATCTCCACGATAATCTTTTTTCCGGTTTTGGTCTTGTGAACGGATTCATAAAAATGCGCCCCGGTTTTCTTCAGATTTTCCAGAAGACTTTCCGTTTCCTTCACGTTTTCCGGCACGGTCAAGTCGCCCATGGGGAGGCCCTGGAGTTCTTCTCTGGTGTACCCGGAATGCTTGCATGCTGACGGATTTACATCAATAACGGATTTGCTTGAAACATCGAATAAAAAGATGGGATCTGCCGCGGTCTCGAATATGGAGCGGAATCTGGCCTCACTTTCCCTTAATTCACGTTCCAACTTTTTCTGTTCGGTAATATCCACCCGGATGCCATGGACATACTTTTTTCCTTCCAGCCGCACCAAAACGGCACTCCGCAATGAGTCCCGAATCTCTCCGTTCTTGCATCGAAGTCTGGCTTCAAACAAACTCGTCCCTTTTGACCTCAATTCCTCCACATGTTTTTGGTATTCCATTTCATCGGAGACGCTGTACTCCCTGGAATCCATTCCCATGAATTCTTCTGCGGTGTACCCCAGGTCTTCATGGGCTTTTTGGTTGAACGCCACAATGGCTCCTGTTTTATAATCCATGAGCGTCATGGGGAATCCCGCATGTTCGTAGAGGGCCCGGTAGAGCTCCTCGCTTTCCTTTAATTCCTTCTCCAGTTTTTTCTTTTCCGAGACATCCCGGGCAACCCCCCTGAACCCTGTGATGCGGCCTGAATCATCCTTGATCAGAGAGACGGAGGTTTCAAGGGTGGTCCTGGACCCATCCTTTTTGAACACGTCGTATTCAATGGTTCCGGAGCGCTCTCCGTTTTTAAAAATATCGTTAAAATAGGCGAAAACTCTTTCAGCCGTCTCGGGGCTCATGCTTTCCCTGAAATTCATGCCCATGAGGGATTCCGGGGCAAGAGCGTAAAGCTTTAATGCCGCGCTGTTGCAGAAGGTAATGGTGCCGTTCAAATCCGTTTCATAGTATCCTTCCTCCATGGTCTCCAGAATATCCCTGAATTTTTCCTCGCTTTCCTTTAGCTTTTGATTCAACTGAATTTGATCGGAAATGTCCACACGGATCAGGTGATTGAACTTTTTTCCGTCCAGGCTGAACACCACTGCGCTTCCCAGGACGTCAAGAACCTCCCCGTTTTTTTTCTTGAGTTTGGAGGTGTAGGTTGCAGATCCCTTTTCCATGAGAGTCTTCAAAACCTCCAAGGATTTCTCCGGGCCATCCAGCAGATAATCCTGATAATTCAAGCTTGAATATTCTTCCCGCGTATATCCCAGCTCTTCGAAAGCCCTTTGATTGAACGCCACGACTTTCCGGGTTTGACTGTCCACGGTCACGATGGATACTCCGGCGTGATCAAACAGGGTTTGATACAGTTCCAGCCCGGCTTTTAATCTTTCTTCCCGGGCGAGTTTTTCCTCCAGGCGTTGTTCCAGTTCCAGGACCTGTTTTTCAAGGTCCTCATAGTCGGGATTTATGGTGCTCATTCCATTCCACCCTTGTTGGGCAAAGAAAAAGAAACCCTTGTGCCTAGACCCGGTGCGCTGGTCACGGCAATCTTTCCCCCGTGCTCGTCAATGATTTTTTGAACATTGGGAAGCCCAAGGCCAGTTCCCCGGGATCGGGTTGTAAACAGCGGGTCAAAGGCCCGATTCCTGGTTTGTTCATCCATCCCCGACCCGTTATCCGATACTTCAAAAACCATGAGATCTTTTTCCTCCCGAACACAAAGGGTAATGTCCGGTGCATAGGGCATATTTTTCAGCTTGCACTGATCGGCTTGTTCACGTACCGCCTGTACCGCGTTGTTCAAAAGGTTTACAAGGGCCAGCTGCAATTTTGCGGGGTCATGAAAAATCAACGGGAGTTTCTCCGGGAATTCCCCATGAAGTTGAATCCCTTGGGTTACAGACATCTTCTCCATGAGCTCCGGCAACCAGGCGTGGATATTTTCCTTTAAAAGCACCGCCTTTTTCCCCCGGGTGTATTCCAGAAGATCCTCTATGATTCCATCACAAACTTCCACCTGTTCTTCTATTCTTTTTAAGTGTTTTTGTATTTTTGCATCCTGGTCGGCGGCCTTTTTCTGTAAATAATAACCCGAGGATTGAATAACCCCCAGGGGATTTCTCAGCTCATGGCTTACGGTGGCGGTAAGCTGCCCCAAAACCGCCAGCTTTTCCTTGTTCACCAGTTCTCTCTGTGCATCTTCCAGCTTGCGGGTTCGTTCATGGACCATGTCTTCAAGGTTTTGGCGGTATCGATCCAATTCCGCTTCTTTTTGTTTGCGGTCCGTCACATCTCGAACAAGGCTTAAAACGACCTTTTCCCCGTTTTGTTCCGCCAGGCAACTGCTGATTTCCACAATCAATTTGGAACCATCTTTTTTCCGATGGAAGAATTCAAAAAACAGGCGACCGTGTTTTTCCAGTTCTTTTACGAAATCCTCGGGTTGCATGGGAGTGAGTGTTTGATCAGGATCCACCAGATCCAAGATGGCCATGTCCAGCAGTTCTTCCCGGCTGTACCCCGAACCCAGGAAGGCGGCCGGGTTGAGGTCTAAAATTCTTCCATTGACCGGATCCGTTAAAAAGATCGGGTCCGCTGCCGCCTCAAAAACGGTTTTAAAAAGGGTTTCACTTTCCTTCAGGGTCTGTTCAGCCTTTTTCCGGTCCGTGATGTCGGCTCGAATCACATGGATGCAGGCCTTCCCCCTGATTTTCACCTTTACCGAGCTTCTGAAAAAGTCCCGGATTTCCCCGGATTTACTCCTGTATCCCACTGTGGTTGTGTGGCTCCCTTTTTCCAGAACCGTTCGGATATCCTCGGCAAATCCTTCCACTCCGGATTCGTATAAATCAGAGGGCATGAGTTCTTTATATTCATCCTCCGTATAGCCCAGCTCCTCGTAGGACCGTTTGTTATAGGCCATCCTGGAACCGGTTCTCGCATCCGTTAAAACAATTGAAAAACCCGCGTGGTCGAACAAACTGCGATACAGGGATTCCTGCGCTCTCAACTCTTTTTCCATCTGTTTCTTTTCCGAGTTGTCCCGGACAACCCCGCGAAAACCGATGACTTCCCCTTGGGCGTTTTTATGCAAGGAGACGGAAATCTCAGCAGATAAGATGGATCGGTCTTTCCGGATCACCTCATACTCAAGAAAAGGAACGGGTGTTTTTCCGGTTCGGAACAATCCATTGAAAAACCGATACACATTTTCCGCGGTTTCCGGTGACATATAGTGCCGGTTGTTCATGCCCAGCAGCTCTTCCGGGGGGTATCCGTACATGCGGGAAAAAGCCGTATTGAAAAAAGTCAAATGGCCGGCAAGGTCCACCTCATAGTATCCCTCCTTCATGTTTTCCAGGATGTCCCGGTACCTTTTTTCCTTTTCCCGCAAACGGGTTTCCGCTTTTTTATGGTCGGTAATATCCACCCGGATGCTGTGGATGTGTTTTTTCCCTCCTACCCCCACCAGTACGGCGCTGACCCATGCATCCATGAGGATGCCGTCTTTTTTTCGCATTTTTGCGTGATATGCATGGGACCCTTGTGCGATCAGGTGTTTCAAATTTTCCTGATAAGTCTCGTCATCCGTGAAAAGATAATCCCGGGAATCCGTTTCTTCATATTCCCCGGCGGTCATGCCCATCTCCAGGTGAGCTTTCCCGTTGTAGGCCTCCACCTTGCCGGTTCGAAAATCGGTGAGCATCATGGCCACTCCCGCATGCTCGAATATGGCCTGATACAGTTTATGGTTCTCCTTCAGCCGATCTTCCTCGGGTTGTTGCTCCTCAAGCTTTGTTTTAAGCTCGTGAAAGCGTTTTTTTAATTGATCATAGCTGAGTTTTGATTCCATATAGATTCCTGAACCAGCTTGCAGGTCAGCCTTGATGGTTCGCTAACGTATGATGGGTATGGTCAGGGTGGCCATTGTTCCCTGTCCGGGTTCGCTGGACAGGATTATCTCGCCCCCATGTTCTTTGAGAATTTTTCTCACATTGGCCAGACCCAGGCCGGTTCCCCGGGCCCGGGTGGTGAACAGAGGCTCAAAGGCCTGGCGAAGTGTATCTTGATCCATGCCCACCCCGTTATCCGATATTTTCATGACAATCAATTCCTGGCCTGTTTCCATGGCCACCTCGATCCGGGGTACAAAATCTCTTTTCTCCCGGATGCAGAGTTCGGCCTTTGCTTTAACCGCCTGTATGGCATTGTCCAGCACATTAATCACCGCCTGTTGCATCTTGATCCAGTCGTGGATTGTTTCAGGCAAATCCATGGGAAGGTTCCGCTTAAGGCTTATGGCTTCGGCTTCAAAAACCCGATCCAGAAGGGGGTTCATCCAGGAAGAAAGATTCCCTCTTGCGGCTTTCAGGCGGCTTGTGCGGGTGTATTCCAGCAGATCGGAAACAATGGAATCACAAATCCTCACTTGTTCCTCAATTCGGTTCAGGTGCTTGTCCGTTTTTTCATCCCGTTCTTCAATTATTTCCCGGAGATGGTTTTGTGAAGAATGAATGATTCCAAGGGGTTTTCTCAGTTCATGGCTCACCGTGGCCGTGAGTTGTCCCAGCACGGACATTTTCTCCTGTTTGATCAATTCCCTCTGGGCGGCCTCGAGCTTTTCGGTCCGTTCCTGTACCAGCTTTTCCAGATTCATCCGGTAAACCGCAAGCTCTTCCTCAGCTTTTTTACGTTCCGTGGCGTCCCGGACAAAGCTTAAAATTATTTCCCCGCCCATGTGGTCCAGGATGCGGCTGTTGATTTCCACGAAGACCTTATCGCCCCCTTTTGTTTTGTGAATGGTTTCACAAAAACAGTTTTTGGCTTGCATCAATTCTTTAAACCATTGTTTTTCTATTAAATCGTCTTCTGGATCAGCCAGGTCCGCCATGGTCATATTCAACAGCTCTTCCTTGGAATATCCTGAATAACGGCATGCCGCCGGGTTGGCGTCCAGGATTTTTTTCCCATCAGCAGTCCATAAAAAAACCGGGTCCGGGGCGATTTCAAAAATGGTCCTGAATCGGGATTCGCTTTCCCTCAAGGATCGCTCGGTTTTTTTCTGGTCGGTTACGTCGATCCTGATGGCATGAAAATAGGTTTTCCCCGCTATTTTCAGCTTGACGGCTGAGCGATGGAAATCCCTGACTTCTCCGTTTTTATTCCTCAGCTTGAGGTCATTCGTATAAACCCCTTGTTCCATCAAATTTTTTATAAGATCCGAGAATTGTTGGTCCGAAGCGGCAAATACTTGGGAGGGGATATTTTTATACTCTTCCTCCGTGTACCCCAACTGTTCGTAGGCCTTTTTATTGTAGGCGATCCGATACCCGGTTCTTGCATCCGTAAGCATGATGGCAAATCCAGCATGCTCAAAAAGCATTCGGTAAAATTCCTCGCTTTCCTGCAAGGCATTGACCATCTTGATCCTTTCGGTCACATCCCTTGTAATGCCTCTGAAACCCTTGATTTGGCCCTGTCCATCCCTGATCAGGGAAACGGAGGTTTCAAGGGAAACCAGTGATCCATCTTTTCTTTTTGTTTCATAGACGATTCTTTTTTCCGTACTCCCTTTTCTGTACACATCATTGTAAAACTGGAACACCTTTTCGGCTGTTTCAGGGGTCATGTCTTCACTAAAACGTCTTCCGATCAGTTCCTCCGGGGTATACCCCAAAAGCGCCATGGAAGCATTATGGCAGAATACAAACCTGCCGGCCAGATCCACCTCATAGTACCCCTCGATCATATTATCCAGAATATCGCGGTATTTTGATTCACTTTCCCGAAGGGCTTTCTCCGCCTTTTTTTCCTCGGTGATGTTGATTCGAATGCCGTGAATATATGTTTTGCGGTTTATTGTCACCGTTACCGCTCTTTGGAAAAAGTCCAGGACCTCACCGGTTTTGGATCTCAGTTTCGAGGGATAGGTCAAATTCCCTTTTTCGAGAATGGCTTTAGTATCCTGGAGAATTTTCTCGGGGGTTTCCTGAATATAGTCTGCATGGGAAAGGTTCAAATATTCCTTTTCTGTGTAGCCCAGTTCTTCGTAAGCCATCCTGTTGCACATGGCTACTTTTCCGGTCCGGGCATCGGTGAGCACAATGGAAAATGCTGCATGCTCGAAGATCTTCTGAGAGAGTTCCCGGCTCGTTATGAGTTCCTTCTCGACAAAATCGCTCTCGGCGATGAGGCGTTCAAGGTCTTGAATCTCCTGCTCAAGCTCTTGATATGTGGGTCTTGAATCCATTCTCATGCCCCTGTTTAAGAGGTGTTGCCGATAGTATTCTCTATTCGATATGTTGGTGTGGAAGATGGAATCTGGAAGTTGCAATCCAGCGTGAAACAAAAAAGAGTAAAGTCTCTGTTTATACGTCACAACTGATTTAATCCATTACATTTATTGAGCATATTAAACAGGAACCCGCCCGATTTGTCAATATCATATCCTTGGGCGAATCAAACCTCTAAAACTTGAGGGTGAGTTTGATCCTGCAGCTTCTGCCATCCTGGGGAATCGAGTCCTGTATGTGCTCATCACTTCCGGGGAAACTGTAGTGCTCATCAAACAGGTTGTACAGGCTTGCTGAGAAATCGAGGTTTTTGATCATTTCTCTGGCGTAGAGGGTGAGATGGGTAAGAAAATAGTCCCCGGCGGTATTCCCTGTGAGCGTATCCAGAGAACTCGTATATTGTTCTTCAATGCTCAAATAGAAGCCCTCTTTAAGGATTGGCATGGAAAGATTGAGTTTGGCGAGGTGTCGCGGGGAATTGGTCCAGATCAACCCACTTTGTGTAAAATCAGACTCCTGGTATGCATAACTGAAACTGCCCTTGAATCCATTGGGGAACAATCCTGTAATCTCACCTTCAATGCCCCTGGCTTTCACCTCATCCCGATTGATGAATGTCAACAGGTCATCATCGGCATCGGTGACCAGGGAAATGAGATCTTCTACTTTGTAATAATATAGGGAAAGTGCCGTTGTGTAATAATCCCCGAGCATCTGTTCCCATATCAGATCATGGGAGATGATCCGTTCACAATCCAGCTCAGTACCGGCCTTTTGAGTAGTCCCCCCGTCATTGTAAAAAAGCTCATAGGCATTGGGTGCCCGGAAAGCTTTTCCGGCAATATATTTGAAGGCGGTTTCCTGCATTGGGCGATAAATCAATGCAACTCGAGGATTTACGGTATTTCCAAAGGTGCTGAAATGATCATATCTTAAGCCGGCATTCAATTTCAGTGAGGAGAGGACAGCAAATTCATCCTGAAGAAAAAGGCCCCAATTTCGCGTATTTTGTCGGTCATTTAAATATACCGGCCCGAATTCATCAAAATTTTTCTGATACAAGGTGAAATTGTCCCGGTATTCTCCTCCGGAAAGGAGGGTGTGTCTGCCTAATTTGTGAACCATGTGAAAATCAGCTCCCCACCACTGCCCCTTTGAATCATCCCGATTGATATACGGCTCTAAGGTTTCTTCATCAAAAAAGGCGTATTTGCCCTCATAGGTATATAAGCTGTAGGTCAATCGCGCCATGATATCCAGGCGTTGGTTTACACGGTGCTCCATTTTCAGGTCCAGAAACGCCCTCTCATCCCAGGACTTGTTTCTTGGGTCGTTGAATGTCATTCCCCAGGATCCTGTTGGAATCTGTTTGCTTCGTTTCACATAGGCGCTTTCGATAGTCAGATCCCCTTGGGCATATTTGAGGAAAAGATTGCCGGCGCTTTCTTCATCCCCACCCTCGGCAAACCCGTTGTTGTGATCCGGTGTGTCAAACTCCTGGAAATAAAGGTTTTGCCCCTGGCTGTCCAAAATGCTTCCGGATACAACCAGGCTGCCTGCGTTGCTCAATACATCCCCGTAGCTGACCCGGCCTTTGTATGCATCAAAGCTGCCTGCATCCCCTGAAGCTTCAAGGCCTTGCACATCCTCAGCATCCCTGGTAATGACATTAACCACCACGAAAAAGGCACTGTTTCCGTAAAGCGCGTAGCTTGGACCACGAACGACTTCAACCCTTTGAATGAGATCAAGATCCAGTATAAAATCAGCGCCTAAAGCAGCTGAGCCAAAAATATTATCATTAATTCTTACCCCATCCAGCAACAGAAGAACCCTTGAGGAATAATCTCCTGGACGGTTGAATCCCCTGAACCCGACATAGCTGTAATTCCGATCGTTGGTGATGTGAAAACCCCGAATGCTTTGAAGCAGGTCTCCAAGGGTTCTGTATCCGTATCGAGCAATCTCTTCAGCCGTGATCACTGTCATGGAAGAAGGGGCATCCATGGACTTCTGCTCATATTTGGAAGCGCTCACCACCGGTTTGATCCGGATATCCATCAGCTCTTCCAAGCTCATGTCGGTCAGTTGAACGTCCTTTGCAGCACAATTGAAGGCGATGAGAACCGTTGCAAGGAAAACAGACCAAGTCATCAACCTTCCGAAAGCCGATGAAACAAAACAGATTCCCTGTATTCCAAAGCTGTTGAAAAAGGGTTGGATCTTCATATCTACTCCGTTATTTTGACTGCAAGTTTCAGCATTTTGGAGTTAATCTTGATTCCTGCGTTTGACGCCGCCTTTAAATTGATTTCAAATCTGATTCTGTCACCCAGGGTCCGTAAATTGATCATGACGCCCAGGTCCATAGCATTTTCCAGATCGGCAACCGTGAGGATGGGATATTTTTTGATTTTCCCGAGAATATCCGCCAGACGATTTATCTCTGAATCGCTGATAAAAAGGACACGACAGCCAGGGCTATCCAGAATTTCCTCGATGGACGAAGCCCGGCTCACTTTGACCGTAAGGCCCTTTATGGTTTTGCCCTCTATTTCGTTCATTTTTTCGCCAAAAGGGTCCTTCCCAAGAATGCAGATATGAAAATATTCAGGTGCTGAAGGACCGGACACCATTTCAGGCCATTCGATGAATTTACCGAAATTGTAGATAAATGCTGCCTTGATCTCATATTCGGGCAATAAGGATTCGGCGGATGTCACGGATGATGGCAGCATCAAAAGCAAGCCGATTAAAATGGGTCTGAGGAATTTCATAAAGCAGTGAGCGGTTTAAACGGTAAAAACACGGTTGCGGTGGTGCCTTCGCCTTCAATGCTGGTTATATGGATTTTTCCTCCATGTTCTTCCATGATTTTCAGGACATTGGCCAAGCCCAGACCTGTTCCCCGGGCCCGGGTGGTGAATAACGGCGTGAAGGCCTGATCCAGAATGTTTTTTGCCATACCGATCCCATTGTCGGTAATCTGAATCACGATCCCCTCCTCTTGCTCCTTTGCCATCAAGTGGATGGCCGGTTCGTAGCTGGATTTGTTTTTCCGGCTGATGGCAGCTTTTTCCTCCATGGCCTGCGTGGCATTATTAAGAATATTGATGACCACCCTCTGCATTTTTAGTCGGTCATGAAAAATCATGGGCAGATCCTTAGAAATTTCCCGATTGACAAGAATGCCTTCGTATTCGAAAACCCGGTCCAGAAGGGGATTGAGCCAGTCCGGGATGTTATCCTTGATCAGCTCCGCATGAGTTCCACGTGTGTATTCCAGAAGATCCCCCACAATGGCGTCACATACGACCACCTGTTCATCAATCCTCTTGAAATGCTTATCGGTTGTTTCATCCCGGTCCTCAAGTCTTTTCTGTAGGTAATAATTGGAAGATTGGATCACCCCCAGGGGGTTTCTCAGTTCATGGCTCACGGTGGCCGTGAGCTGCCCGAGAATCGCCATCTTTTCCTTCTGAATCAGTGCTTCCCGGGTAGCTTCGAGTTCCAGGGTTCTCTGGGTGACCATTTCCTCCAGGTTCTCCCGGTATCTATCCAGTTTCTCCTCCATCTGTTTGCGTTCGGTGATATTCCGGACAATGCTGAGGGCGGCTTTTTCCCCTTGGTAATCCATTACGCAACTGCTGATTTCAACATGAACCGGGGTCCCGTCCTTTTTTCTGTGGATCCCCCCATGGAAAGAAACTCCGGTTTTAATTAAATCCTTGAAGATTTTGGTCCTTTCTCCAGGATCGTCCACCAGTTCCTCATACGGCACATCCAGAAGCTTTTCCCGGTCATATCCCAGGTAGGTGGTTGCTGTCTGATTGGCATCCAGGATTCGGCCCTGGTAAAGATCGATTATGAAGATGGCGTCCGCGGCTGCCTCAAAAATATTACGAAAACGAGTTTCGCTTTCCTGTAGAGCCCGTTCCGCTTTTTTTTGTTCCGTGACGTCCACACTGATGCTGTGGATATAGTTTTTCCCGCCAGTTTTGACTTGTACCGAACTTTGAAAAAAATCCCTGATCTCACCGTCTTTTTTTCTTAGCTGGACAGGATAGGCATGGCTGCCTTTTTCCATGGTGGTGATAAAATGGGCTGAAAATTCTTCTTCGCTGGTGACTGAAAAATCCTTCGGGGTAATTTTTTTATATTCTTTTTCCGTGTACCCCAGTGCTTCGTAGGTATTTTTATTGTAGGCCACGCGATCTCCGGTTCCGGGGTCAATCAAGGTGATGGCGAATCCCGCATGGTCAAAAATCGTCCGGTACATGGTTTCGCGATCCTGAAGTTCCTCCTCCATTTTTTTCTTTTCGGTTGTATCCCGAACAATTCCTCGGAATCCTGCGATTTCACCTTGAGGATTTTTAATCAGGGACACGGAAATCTCAGCAAAGGCGATGGACCCATCTTTTTTGATGACGTCAAACTCAAGGTTTCTGAACGGGGTTTTCCCCGTTCGGTAGAGTTCATTAAAAAAGGAATGCACCCTTTTTGCGGTTTCCTGTGTCATGAACTCCCGGTTGTTCATTCCCAACATCTCTTCTGCAGGACGTCCATAGATTCTTACAAACGCAGGGCTGAAAAAGGTGAGATTCCCTGCCAGGTCAGTCTCATAATACCCCTCTTCCATGGACTCCAGAATGTTGCGATATCTTTCTTCGCTTTCCCTGAGCTTTTCAAGGATTTGCAAATATGCCGAAAGGTCCATTCGAATATTATGAGCGTATTTTTTCTCCCCGATGGTCTCCAGAACATCGCTTCTAAGAATTTCTGCGGGGGTGCCGTCCTTTATTATTATTTTGGACCGGCTTGTGTGGCTCCCTTTTTCCAGAAGGATTTTAAGATGATCCCGATCTTCCTGTGCAATATTTTCGTGAGATTCCAGATGTTGATATTCATCGTCAGTATAACCCAAATCTTCAAGGGCTTTTTTGTTAAAGGTTGCACGTTGACCGGTACCAAGGTCCCTCAGCAATATGCCCACTCCGTTGTTTTCAAAAATTGCCTGGTAGAGCCTGTGGTTCTCTTCCAGTTTTTCCCGGTCCAAAAGGCGTTGGGCCAAGGTTTCTTTCAGTCGGGAAAGCCGTTTTTCCAGATCGTCATAGGTGGGTTTGGTTTCCATCTCCGTCACCTCCGAATTCCGGCTATTTCAAATTTCAAATTTCAAATTTCAAATTTGAGATTTGAGACTTGAGGTTTGAAATTCATGAAAGGGGGGCTATTTAAAGTCCTTGAACAATTTCATCTGCTTCCACCCCCAGAAATCAGGGCATTTTTTTAGCTTTCTGCATTTCCGGCATACCTCGGTATCCACTTGCCGGACATGGTTTTTCTTCAAATGCTTGCAATAGATCGTGGCCATGCTTGTTAATTTCCCGTTTTTTTCCTGGCTTCGGTTTCCGCCGCGACCCTGGCCAGAACCAGTTCGGACTGGGAGGCCCTTCCCATGGCTGCAACCGGAGCAAACCGGCGGATAAAATCAATTTCCGCATCGCTTGGACCTTGGGTTTGGGTGAGGTTTTCCGAAACCTTCAAGTCCCAGGGAATGTCTTTTTTCACATCCGCCACCGTGACCCCGGGATGAATCTGATCCAGGAACATTTCCTTGGTGACGGGGTCGAATTTAAAGATGCCCTTCTGGGTAATGAGCAGGCATGGGCCTGATCCTGTTGGGAAAAGACCGGATTTATCCCGGCTGTCTCCACCTTCCAAATACCCCGGTGATGTGAAATAATCCAGCTTATTCACAAACTCCCCTCCCCGCATGGTCAATACCGTGCGTTTGGAATAGGAGATGAAATCCGCGGCCCCGCCGGACCCTGGAAGCCTTAAGGTGGGATTGTAGTAGTCCCCCACCACCGTGGTGTTGAGATTGCCGAATTTATCGATCTGGCCCACGCCCAAAAAGCAGACATCCACAAAACCCCTGTAGGTGGTGGTAAAGGCCGTAAAAAGATCCGTGGCCCAGGAAAACCCTTGGCAGCACATGGCGTCGGCAATATGGGCCGGCTGGATCAAGGGTTTGAAATCCATAATGCCCGATTCCATCATGAGGTTGGCATGGGGGGCATGCAGGGCCTTGGCAAGGGCCTTGGCAAGGGCCCCGGCGGCTGTCGGCAAACCCACGCCCAGAATGATATTTTCATGGTCTTTGATTTCTCTGCCCGTGGCGACAATCAACAGTTCGTTTAACGAGTATGGTTTACCCATGGAGCATCCCCCTTTCGGCCATGAACGCTTCGATCTCTTCCAAGGTCAGTCCCAACGTGCGCTCCCGGTTTTCGTCATCCCAGGGCGAGGTGTAGGCGGAGCCGTAATTGACCGGTGTGGACATGTATTCCTTGGCCCGGATCTGCTCCAGGTTTTCCGGGCCGTAAACATCCCGGTAGTGGGCAAGGTAGGCCTCCCGGTTTTCGCATCCGTAAACCCATTCATCCATCCAGGCTTTCATGGTATTTTCGGATTTGGCCACGGAGGAGAATACGCCGTAAAATTTCCGGTCCCGGTTGTAATATCCAAGAACTTCCGTGGGATGGGCTCCCCAGGGCACCTCGATCACAGCCTGGGTCCGGAAGGCCGGAATGATGGTATGGTGGGGGCTGGATTTGATCACTTCGTGGTCAACGATTTCTTCACAGGAAACAATGATGGTCTTGCTGGCCAGGGACGCAGCCGCCACACTGCCCAGGGACCCCCAGTACTGGGCATTTCCGAACTTGTCGGCCCGCTGCACATGAACGATGCACACATCCGGGTTGGCCGCTGGAACCGTAAGGATTTGCTTGCCGGTGTAGGGGCAGGGGATGACCCGGTATTTGTCTTCCCCCATGAAGGTGCGCTTTTTGAAAAGATCCGTCACCATCACCCCTTCAAAGACCTGCATGAAGGTGAAACCGTGCATGCCGGCCACCAACCGGGCATTGTAGTTGTAATTGGTATAATCTTCAATTTCCAAGGTTTTCGCTTTCAGCGCCCGCTCCACGGCGGAACCTCCGGATTTGCCGCCGGACCGCATGACATAGGTGGAAACCAGTCGATCCACGGCCCCTGCCGCCACCAGCATTTCAACATCCATGATCCCGGACTGGGAGTAAAGGGTGAGTCCTTTGATGCCCTGCCTGGCCACTTCGCCAACCAATTCCGTGCAGGTTCCCACGGTGTAGTTGCCGATGATCAAATGATCCCCGGAGTGAACGAACCGGCGGATCGCTTCCTTTGCGCTCATGACTTTGTCTTCGGTTGAATTCATCCTGTTTCCTCGTTCGATGGGTTTGCAAATTCAAAAAAGAGCCCTTCCAGTTTTTTTTGCTCCCTGCCCATTTCCCAGAACCGCCACCATTCGGGTTCTTTATAGAAGGCCCTGTCCGGACCGGCTTCATGGGGGCCGTTCACCACATCCATCTCCCAGATGGTGGCAAGGCGGATGATGGGCTTGTCTTTTTTCGTATTCAAGGTGATTTTCTTCAGGTCCTCATCATGCCAGAGCCTGGCCATGGCCAGAAGCTCGGCTTGTTGGGGATGGTTCGCCTCGACCATAAGGTTTTGAAAAAAACCGTGCTTGGCGGGTACGCCATTCATTTTGATGAGAAAGTTCTGCCCGTTTAACAGGCACCGGTATTTTTTCATGATCATCATTCTATGGAAGGGGCAAATCTTTTTGTTCACCCAATGTATGTTCTCAGTCGGGTCTGAGCAGACTATTATTGTAAAAGACTTTTACCAGCATCCGGTCATCCTGTAAAGCAGTTCTTGGCAGGAAAAACATCAGAAAAACCCCGTTGTAAAGGATTTTCAGGCGATCCAGGTTTTTACGGCTATTGCCTTTTCCCAGGCTTTTTCCATGACCTCTTCAAGATCCAGAGTCAACAGGGTTCTGTTTTCCATCACCACCCTACCGTTGATGATGCTGTGAACCACATCGCTGCCCTTGGCCGCATACACCAGATGGGAAAAGGGGTTGTACAGCGGTGTGAGATGGGGCTTGTTGGTATTCACCACAATCACGTCGGCTTTTTTCCCGATTTCCAGGGAGCCTGTTATTTTCTCCATGCCCAGGGCTTTTGCCCCGTTCAAAGTAGCCATTTTCAATACGGACCGCGCATCCATGACCGTGGGGTCCATGGCTGCGATTTTGTGGAGTTTGGCAGCAGTGTCCATTTCGGAAAAGAGATCCAGATCATTGTTGCTGGCGCATCCGTCCGTGCCCAGGGCCACGGTGATGCCTTTTTTCATCAAAGCCGGAATCGGAGCAATTCCGGAGGCAAGCTTCATATTGCTTTCAGGGTTGTGAACCACCTTGACCCGATTTCGGGCCATGAGGTCCATCTCCTTTTCATCCACAAACACGCAATGGTCGGCAATCACATGGGGGCCCAACACCCCGAGATGATCCAGGTGGGCAAAGGGGCTCCTGCCATATTTCTCCCGGATTTCGGAAATTTCATGCCGGGTTTCGGCCATGTGAATCACCAGGGGGATGTTGTGGGCCATGGCCAGCTCGCTGGCCCTTTGAAGAAGCTCCGGACTGCATGTATAGGGGGAATGGGGTTCCACGGCAATGGAGATCAAAGGGTCATTCTTCCATTTGTCGATGAGATGCCTGGTGTATTTAAAACCGTTTTCAATGGAACCGTAATTCGGGGAAGGGAAATCATAGAGAACCTCTCCGGCAAGGCATCTCATTCCCGCCTGTTTTGCAGCTTTTGCGGTTTCATCTTCAAACAGGTACATGTCGCAAAAGGTGGTTGTGCCGGAGAGAATCATCTCGGCACAGGCCAGAAGGGTTCCGGTATAAACAAAATCCGCATCCATTTTTGCTTCGGCAGGGAAAATGTAATGATTCAGCCAATCCATGAGGGGCAAATCGTCGGCCAAGCCCCGGAACAGACTCATGGCAGCATGAGTATGGGCATTCACCAGGCCGGGTAGAATGATTCCCCCCTTGGCGTCAATGACTTTCAATGCCTGACCCGGCCCTTCAACAATTCTGCCCACATGGGCAATCCGGTCCTTTTTGATTCCGATCATTCCGTTTTCTATGATCGTATCTCCCGGATCCAAGGTCAGGATCATTCCGTTTTTTATGATCAAATCATATTCCACAGTCATCTGGTTTTCCTTTCGGAATAGTAAAGAGTGATGGGTAAAGAGTGAAGCGTGATGAGTAAAGAGTGATGGGTGATGAGTGATGGGTAAAGAGTGAAGAGTGATGAGTTATGAGTAAAGAGTGATGGGTAGAACTCGAATCATCAGCCTTTATTTACGCCACTTCCAACTTCCAACTCCTAACTCCTATCTCATTACTCTTCACTCATCACTCATCACTGTTTCTATTGCCCAATCCCTCTATTTTTATTATATTCTCGGTCATTCTAACTTTTCAAACAAAAGGAACCCCTCATGACCTTTGACCTGCTCATTCACAACGGAACCCTTGTTACGGTGAATCCCGATTTTGAAATCATTGAAAACGGGTTTGTCGGCATCAACGACAGGCTCATCATGGCCCTGGGGTCTGCCCGGAACCAAAAGCTTCCCGAGGCCCGAAAAACCATGGATGCCATGGGCGGCATCATTATGCCCGGCCTGGTGAACACCCACACCCATCTGCCCATGACCCTGTTCCGGGGCCTGGCCGACGACTTGCCGTTGATGGACTGGCTGAATAATCATATCTTTCCTGCCGAAGCAAAAAGGATCAACCCGGCTTCGGCCAAAGCCGGAGCCCTTCTGGGGTGCGCTGAAATGCTTCTTTCGGGCACCACCACCTGCTGTGACGGCTATTTTCATGAAGATTCCGTGACCCAGGCGATCCTGGAATCGGGAATGCGAGGGGTTGCCGGTCAGGGGGTTATTGATTTTCCCGCTCCGGGGGTCCCCGACCCTTCCGAAAACATTCAGGCAGCAACAGACTTTGTTCTGAAAACCAAAGGGGTGTCAGGGCGGTTGCACCCGTCCATTTTCTGCCATTCTCCTTACACCTGCTCGAAACACACCCTGAAAAAAGCCAAGGAAGCAGCCATCCGCCTGGGGGTTCTCTTCCAAATTCACCTTGCGGAAACCCGGGGCGAGGTGGAGCAGATTCAGGCCGAACACCAGGTGTCTCCCACCCGGTACCTGTCAGACCTGGGCTTGCTGGATCAAAACACCCTGCTCATCCATGCCGTCTGGGTGGATGAAAACGATATTGAACTCATTAAAAAATCACAGGCTTCCATTTCTGTAAACACCCAGAGCAACATGAAGCTGGCCTCGGGCATTGCGCCTGTGGCGAAGTTTCTTGAAGCTGGCATCCCCGTGGGTCTGGGAACCGACGGATGCGCCAGCAACAACGACCTGGATCTTTTTCGGGAAATGGATATGACTGCAAAGTTGCACAAGGTTCATGCCATGGACCCCACGGTGCTGGATGCAAAAACCGTTTTGAAAATGGCCACCATCAACGGGGCCAAGGCCCTGGGCCTGGATCATGAGATCGGGTCCATGGAGCCCGGGAAACAGGCGGACATTCTCATCATCGATACCCGAAAACCCCATTTAACTCCCCTGTATCATCCGGTATCCCATCTGGTGTATGCTGCATCCGGGTCGGATGTTCGGCACGTGTTTGTGGCAGGCAAACGCATCGTGAAGGATTACACCCTAACCACCCTGGACCTGGATGAAGTCATGGATGGGATTAAAAAAATGGTGGTTATGTGATTATGTGATTAAGAGGTTAAGTGGTTATGTGGTTAAGTGGTTAAAAACCGTATTTTTTGAAAGCTTATAAAAGTTGATAGTTGCTTGGTTCTTATCATCTCAAAGCATACAACTTTTTCTCGTCAACCATCATCCCCTACACATAATCACTTAACCACATAATCACCTAACCACTCTTCACTCATCACTCTTTACCCGTTACCCGCTGATAATACTCCGCCATTTTCGCAGCCGCCCTGGCCGCCCTTGCGATGGTGGGATAAAAGGGCACCTTTAGCTCCATGAGCCGGGTTCTCAACCGGCAGAGCATCTCCCATTTCCAGTCGTCGAATTCTTCCCCGCCCAGGCTTTTATCCGGCACCACCGCCAGCATGGGTTTGATAAATCTCGTCTCGATTTTGAACTGGTTTAGAATATCCTCCAGGGTGGTGGATCTCTGGTGCTCGTGATGGGGGTCCATCATCAGAGCCGCAAGAAGATGAAAATCCCGGTGCTTTGCCATGAGTTCCAGGCAGTGTCCCGGAGTGAAATCAGACCGGTCCCGAATGGACATATCCGCAGGATTATCGATCCAGTCCCAGATTTTGCTGCCGCTTTGCTTCAATTCTTCCCGAATCTCCACGGGAAGAGGGATCACCTTTAGCCCTGCCGCCTCGCAATGATCCGCCGCAAGTACACTCGCCCCGCCTCCGCCGCCGGCAATCCCAACGTTAAAGCCCTCGATCCTCGGGAGGAAAGTAAAGGAGGTCGCAATATCCAGCAGTTCGTCCATGCTGTCTGCGGAAATCCCTCCTGCCTGGCGAACCATGGCCTGCCAAACCTGTTTGGAACCTGCCATGGAAGCGGTATGGGAAGAGGTCATTCGGGTTCCGGACTCCCCTGTACCCCCTTTGAGGATGATCACCGGTTTTTTTAGAGTAATCTGTTTCAGAAGGTTGGAAAGCCTCAGCCCGTCCCTTACGCCTTCCACATACATGAGGATGCGTTCGGTGGCAGGGTCTTGGCCCATGTATTCCAGAAAATCGCATTCGTTAAAATCAATGGCGTTGCCGTAGCTGATGGCTTTGCTGAAAAAGACTCCCCGAAGGGCTGCGTACCGCCCCACATCTTCCGCCATCTGCCCGCTCTGGGAAATAAAGCCCGTGGTCCCGCCTTTTTTGGGAAGGGCATCGGAAAAGGATATTCCATGGGCAGGATAAAAAAGCCCCATGCAGTTGGGGCCGATGAGTCGAATCTTGGCTTTTCTCGCCTCCGCAAGAACTTTCCTTTCCAGCTCAACCCCTTCCTTGCGACCGGTTTCACTGAACCTTGCGGTAAAAAGGTGAATGGCTTTGACGCCCTTTTCCCCGCAGTCTTGAATCATCTCCAGAACCCCGTGGGCCGGAATGGACGAAATCACATAATCCACAGGGCCTGGAATATCCTTGACATTTTTATAGGCCACAAGGCCGGCAATCTCCGAATGCTTGGGGTTTACCGGGTATATGTTCCCCTTGAAACCATACTCCATCAGGGACCGTACAAATCCGTTTCCGGGAGTGTTTTCCCCGGCGGTGGCGCCGATCACGGCAATGGAACCGGGGTGTAAAATTTCTTCCAATGGATGAAAAGCCATTTATGCCTCCTGTGGGCTGTTATTCAATACATGATTCAATGCTTTGGCGCACCGTGCAACATCCGGGAAGACCGGATACCCCCTGCGGATGAGAAACCTTTCCATGTCCAGACGGTCCTTGGCCTTTGTGGTTTCAGGGAAGATAACCACCAGGGGTTTTTCAACCTTGTCAAAGGAATCGGCCAACACATGGAGAAAGTAATTGGTTACTTCTCCGCCCGGCATATTGCCGCTGCCCAGATATTCCATGGCCAGCACCACCACTATAATATCCAGGTTGTCCGCTTGACCCAGCCGGGTAAATAATTGGGGATGGGTGCCCATGGAAAAAAAAGCCGTGGCCATATCCAGGGGGTTTCGAATGGACGTTCCCGGAAGGTCTACCCACTGCTTCAGATCGTTTCGAAGACTTTCGCTGAATTTGGGGACCTCAAATCCGTTGAGGGTGAAGAGATCCGTGAACATGACCCCCAGGCCGCCACTCACGGAAACGATTCCCATGCGCCTTCCGGCAGGCTTTTTGGAAAACAGGGCGAGCTTGGCCACGTCCAGCATTTCACCGATGTCGTTCACAAGGATGGCACCGGTCTGTCGGCACACGGCCTCCCACATTCTATGGGACCCGGCCATGGCACCGGTGTGGGACACAACCGCTCTGGAACCGGAATCCGTTCTCCCTCCCTTGATCACCAGAAGCGGTTTGGCGCTTGCTGCTTTTTTCATGGCCGTTCTTAAGGCGTCGCCTTGCCGGGTGCCTTCAATATACATACAAATGACTTGGGTATCCGGATCCTCCGCCAGGTAGGAAAGAAAATCCACCGCCCCGAGATCCACTTCATTGCCGTAGGAAATGGACTTGGCGAATCCCATGCCCATTTCCGCCGCCGCATACACCGGCGTCATGGCGACCCCTCCGCTCTGGCTGATGATGCTGATCTTTCCGTTCTTGAGGGTGGGCATATCCGTGCGGTAGCTAAGACCGGAATCCGGGCAGTAAAATCCCATGCAGTTTGGCCCGATGAGACGAAGCCCGCTTTTTTGGGCCATGACCAGAATTTCAGCTTCTTTTTCAGCCCCCCTTTCGCCTTCCCATTCCCTGAACCCGGACGTAAACATGGCGGCACTGCGAACCTTTTTTTTCACGCAGTCTTCGATGACTTGTTTCAGAAACTCCGCCCTCACCGATATGACGACATGATCCACGGGTCCCGGAACCTCCGCAAGCGTTGGGTAGGTTTCATAATTCTTTACCTGGCCCTTGGGATTGATCGCATAAAGCTTTCCGGAAAAACCCTGGTTGATGTGGGCTTCCAGAAAGCCAGGGCCGATTTTGCCCGAGCTGGATTCCCCCACCACGGCAATGGATCGCGGATGAAACAAGGGATCGATTTGTTTGAAATGATCAGACTTTTCGTACATTATTCTCTCTTTCTATGGATATTTTGAGGAGCGTTTCTATTCTTGCCATCCAAAGGATCGTTCAACCGCCTTGACCCACCCCAGACGTTTTTCCCGGCGCACATCCGGCGTCATGACGGGATGCCAGGTTTTATCCACGGCCCATTTTCCTTTTAAGGTGTCAAGGTCAGGCCAAAAGCCTACGGCAAGACCGGCTGCATAGGCGGCTCCCAAGGCTGTGGTTTCAGTAATCATGGGGCGGACCACCGGCACATTCAAAATATCCGCCTGGAACTGCATGAGAAGATCATTGACCACCATGCCGCCGTCCACTTTGAGGGTTTTTAATTGAACCCCGGAATCCTTTTCCATGGCAAGAAGTACATCCATGGTTTGATACGCATTGGCTTCAAGGGCCGCTCTTGCGAGATGCCCCTTGTTGACGAATCGAGTGAGTCCGGCAATAATCCCCCTGGCATCGGACCGCCAATAGGGGGCGAACAGCCCGGAAAACGCAGGCACAATATAGGCCCCCCCGTTATCCTCCACGGTTTGCGCCAGGGTTTCAATTTCCGAGGCACTGGAAATGAGTCCCAGGCTATCTCGTAGCCATTGAACCAGGGCGCCGGCCACGGCAATGGAGCCTTCCAGGCAATAGATGGGTTTTTTGCCCCGGATCTGGTAGCCCACGGTGGTAATGAGGCCGTGCCGGGAGGGAACAGGTTTTTCGCCTGTATTTAACAATAAAAAACATCCGGTTCCGTAGGTGTTTTTGGCTTCCCCCGGAGAAAAACAGGCCTGACCCACCAGGGCCGCCTGCTGGTCTCCCAGGGCGCCGCATACGGGAACGGAGGCCTGGAAAGGGCCACCCTTTTCGGTGGTTCCCCAGGGTTGGGAGTCCACGGAGGGTACGATGGTCGGCAGAATGGAACGGGGAATCTGAAGAATACGAAGAATATCCTCGTCCCATTGAAGGGTTTTAAGATCCATCAGGAGGGTCCTGCTGGCGTTGGTCACATCAGTGATATGAGCGCCCCCTGAGGGTCCGCCAGTGAGCCACCAGATGATCCAGGTTTCAATGGTGCCGAAAAGCATGTGCCCCTTTACAACATCTCCCTTCAGGCCCTCCACATTTTCCAGGATCCATTGGATTTTCGGTCCTGAAAAATACGTGGCCACGGGAAGGCCGGTTTTTTCCCGAAACCCGTCCTGGCCGTATTGACGGATCAAACCATTGCAGATCTCGTCCGTCCGGGTGCATTGCCAAACAATGGCATTATAGTAAGGTTTGCCGGTTATCCGGTTCCATACCACGGTGGTTTCCCGTTGGTTTGTCACTCCGATGGCCGCAAGGTCCTTTCCGGATAATCCGGATTTTGCAATAGCCCCTCGAATAACGTCTTGGGTGTTGTTCCAGATCTCCACGGGGTCATGCTCCACCCAGCCGGGATTTGGAAAAATCTGCCGGTGTTCTTTCTGGTCGGAAGCTACAATCCGGCCGTCCTGATTGAAAATCATGAACCGGTTGCTGGTGGTGCCCAAGTCGATTGCGCCGATATAGGATGTCATCTTTCCTCCTTGTGTAACAGGAATCCATGGTGTGGTTGGACAATTTAGGATGAAATCCGGTTTCGGGCAACCCTTTTTTTC
>VMSV01000181.1 GCA_013791935.1 Desulfobacteraceae bacterium
AAACACGCAATTGGAACCCGGTGCTCGAGGTTCAGCTAAATCCTGAAAAGCAAAAAGCTACCGACGTGCACCCCTTTAAAAAAGCAGCTTAATATCGGTTCAGGCGACATCTATCTTGACACCCGCCGTCTTCACTTGATAAACCATATTTAAATGACCGTGATCGTTAATGAAATATTTTACAGCCTTCAAGGCGAATCCACCCATGCCGGGCGGCCCTGCGTGTTTGTGCGTTTGACGGGATGCAACCTTCGCTGCGATTATTGTGACACGCAATACGCCTATGAAGAGGGCCTGGCCATGGAAATCCCGGCGATTCTTCTTCGGATTTCCGAATATGGGTGCGGGCTTGTGGAAATCACCGGCGGCGAGCCCCTGGTTCAGAAAGAAACACCGGCCCTGATTACAAGCCTTCTGGATTCAGGCCATGAAGTGCTTCTGGAAACCAACGGCAGCCTGGATGTTGCTTCCGTGGATGAGCGGTGCGTTAAAATCCTGGATGTGAAATGCCCTTCCAGCCGGGAAGACCATAGCAACCGCCTGGAAAACCTCAAGGGGTTAAACCCAAGGGACCAGGTAAAATTAGTGGTTCAGAACCGGAAGGATTATGAATTTGCCAAAACCATTCTTCCCCTGGTCCCGGGGACATTGCCTTTTCACCAGATTCTTTTTTCACCGGCGATGGGTCAACTTGCCCCGAGGATTTTGGCGGAATGGATGCTGGAAGACAAACTATCCGCAAGACTTCAGGTTCAGCTTCACAAAATCATCTGGCCTGACTTGGATCGAGGGGTGTGACTTTGGGTGAATCCAAAAAAGCCGTTGTGCTTTCCAGCGGAGGCCTGGACTCCACAACCGTCATGGCCATGGTCAAAGACCAGGGATATGACCTCTACAGCCTGAATCCGAATCCTTGTCGGACCAAGATAATATATTGAATTAAAACATAATAGACGCTATATTTAGGTTTAAAAGCGGCTAAGCGCTACCTTTTTGGCCCTAAAAAGTGGTTTTAAGGAAAAGTGACCTGGAATTCTTGTCCAAAATTTAATATGGTTTAAAATCCATGGCACGTGCAAACAGACATCATCTTCCCGGATATATATGGCATATCACCCATCGATGTCATAAGAGAGAATTTCTTTTGAAATTCGACAAAGATAAAATGCGATGGTTGAAATGGTTGTTCGAGGCCAAAAAACGTTTTGGATTATCCATTTTAAATTATTGCGTCACCTCCAATCACATTCATTTGATGGTGTCTAATCCAAAAGAGGATATTGTTCCCAAATCAATTCAGTTAATCGCAGGCAGGGTCGGTAGAGAGTATAATTTGCGGAAAAAGAGAAATGGCGCTTTTTTGGAGGGTTATGTATAGAAGGAAAATTTCAGGAAGTGGTTGATGATATATTTTAGGGTTTTATTGTTTCCATGATAATCCCTGATGAAAAGAGGATCCATTTTTATGAAAGCTATTCTAAATCTTCAAATAAAGATATTTCTTATTTTAATCCTGATTTTGGTGGTTTCAGGTTTGCGTAAAGATATAAAAGTAATAGAAATCAGTAAAAATATTTATTGGCATTTATCTTCACACTCCTTGGCTGACTCTCCATTAATAATTGTAATCAATAAAAAAGAATATAATTCAGACCGTATTTTTTCTAAGGAAGAAAAATTAGAGATTTTAGCTGAGAGTATAATCTTTACGGAATCTCTTAAAGGAGTAAAATTAAGCGAATTGCCAACCAAAGAACGTCATAACATGATGAGAAGGTTTGCACATATAAAGGGGCGAACGGTGGGCAAAATAATTGAAAAAATGCCTACGGAATCATTTATGGTAGGTTTGGTGGAAAATTATTATATAAAAAGAAGTACTATCTATGAAAAAATTATCGCATACATTATAATAATCGTATTTATCAATTTCATAACTATTCTTTTAACACTGCTTTTAAAAATAAAAAGAAGTAAAATGGGACTGATCTAATTTCTAAGAAAATCTACAGGAAATTAAACTTGTAAAAAAACAATAATACACCGGATAAACCGGTGATCGCAGAGCATCAACTTCATTAGGAGAGAAAACCAATGAAAATTAATTCTTCGACAGACGAATCACTTGATGCTACCACAGAACCCCTGAATGTATATGAAGAGCATCATACATATGTGCACAGAAAGTTCGAGCTGTACCCTTCTTGGATCATTTTCCGGAGCAAACACAATAAAGGGCCTGAATTGGTTTCAACCATTCAACTAATAGATTTGCGACCTGATATCGTAGAAGGCAAGACGACAAGCGCTTCCTTTGTTATGAGTTTGACTGGTTTTCTGACTGGTGCCGCTATCATAGGACCCATTATGCATTTAGGTGTTATTAAAGAAGCACAGTTTTACTTGTACATAGGAATGTTCTTTGCGCTCATGGGCGGTATTGGACTCGTGACTAACAAGTGGCGACCCCCATGTTTGAAGATCTATAATCAGAAGGGCAAAGAGGCTGTGCGAATAGGCCCATTCAATAATGACACTATGCAGGCGGCAGGTATAAGCTTCAGCCAAGCGATTCGTGACCAGATGAATCAACTGCCTAATTCTTCAAAAAGCCAACAGTGAAAAGGGGCCTGAAAAGGGGTTGCCCATTAAAGATGACCCCTT
The DNA here is from genome assembly GCA_013791935.1 of Desulfobacteraceae bacterium. Lineage (GTDB taxonomy): Bacteria > Desulfobacterota > Desulfobacteria > Desulfobacterales > UBA5616 > VMSV01. The sequence goes on from VMSV01000181.1 coordinate 2,665, forward strand.
AAAGAAAGGTCGAGAGATGGAAACACCTGTTTGTCCTGCTTGTACACCATTTGAATCCCAAACAACGGCGATTGCGCGCACACGTTTCTTCCATGCGTTTCTGGATTCACGGGATCAAAAAACGCCCGGGAGATTGTTCATTGTAACCCATGAGCATATTCCTGCGTTAAGGGAATGGCCTGAAGAGTATTGGATAGAATTTGGCAAATTTGAACGATCATTAGAAAAAGCGCTTAAGGAGGCATTTGATCCCAAAGAGCCACGGAAACTTATTAATCTTGAATGTAAAATGAATCTTGCACGCGCCGAAGGGACGCATACGCATTGGCATATACTGCCGCGCTATCAAAATGCCATCACACTCACCGATCCAGAAACGGGAGAAGTATTAATATTTCAAGATAGCTTTTTTGGTAAACCCTATGATTTTGATAGCAGAAATTACCGTAAAGTTTCATCAGCTCTGATGACCGCAATCATCAAAAAAATACAAGAAAAGCTCAATCTGAGCGGTATTGAAGGTGCACAATTCAGCAGCATATGATTTCAACCGCTCTTTTCAAGCACATTACACTCAAGCAAGATCGAGGGAAACAAGCTTCTACCTGAATCTTGCATGAATAATGATAAAATCTCAGCAAAGCCTTATGAGAAGCCTATTTACGGAGATTCCCGAAACAAAACTATTTACCTGTTTGGTAAAATGGGGCTCTGGGGTCTGACCAAGGTAACAAACTGATATCGCATGAGATTACCTGAAAAAAAGGCCTGAAAAGCTTCTTAGGGCTGCATTTTGAACCCCAAAAATAGCACTTTAAGGAAAAATGCCGAGAGCGAACCGACATTACATACCTGGTTATGTTTGGCATATTACTCACAGATGCCATAAAAAGGAATTCTTGCTGAAATTATATTAAGGCTCTGGGGTCTGACCAAGGTAACAAACTGATATCGCATGAGATTACCTGAAAAAAAGGCCTGAAAAGCTTCTTAGGGCTGCATTTTGAACCCCAAAAATAGCACTTTA
>VMSV01000180.1 GCA_013791935.1 Desulfobacteraceae bacterium
CCAAATATAAACATCAAGTCTTTAATCAACCGGTCCACAGATTTCGCAGATTCACGCAGATTAAAAACCGGGGCTCAAGCAAAGACGCTAAGAAAATCAGGGGAAGGGGAGAGGCAGGAGTGAGGAGTGAGGTGTGAGGTCAAAAACATGGGTTCACGCAAAGACGCAAAGGTGCCAAAAAAAGACAGAAAGAATAATATCCAATAACCGGGAACAACAATCGCTTGACGTCAATGATTGCAATGCATACAATGCTGTCCTATCATTAATGAAACGAGGTGATTTTTATGGCCAGTCTAACCATACGCAACATGGACGAATCACTAAAGGCTGTGCTTCGCATGAGAGCTGCTGAAAATGGGCGCTCCATGGAGGAGGAGGCCCGGCAAATACTCAAACATTTCCTACTGCACAAAAAGCGGACAACCGGTATCGGGACACGAATATCCAAACGGTTTGCCGCGGTTGGAGGTGTTGACCTGCCCGAAATACCCCGAAGGCAGCCCCGGCAATTGAATAACCCCACGATGGATGACTGATGTTTCTTCTGGATACAAATATCTTATCGGAAATGATGCGTCCTTTACCGAATTCCAAGGTTTTGGCTTGGCTGGATTCCCTGCCCGATCTGAAAGTCTGGATTTGCGCCGTTACAGTGGCTGAAATCCGGTTGGGCATTGCTCTTTTGCCAAACGGGAAACGTAAAGACACCTTATTGGATTTGGCGGAACAGATGTTTGTAAATGATTTTCCCGATCAATGCCTTCCGTTTGATTGTGACGCGGCCCGGGAATATTCTCACATCATAGCAAAACGGCAACGGATGGGACATCCGATCAGCGTTGAGGATGCGCAAATTGCCGCCATTGCCAGGGTCGGAGGATTGACTTTATCCACCAGAAACACCCGGGATTTTATGGATATTGACGATCTGCAGATGATCAATCCTTGGCATTACACCTAAATAGGCTTGGCAAAGGCGCTAAGAAAACAAGAGAAGAGGCAGGTGATAGGTGATAGGCGTAAAAAAAACCAGGAATTGCGGGTAGACGGTTGATGATCGCTGATGGACGGGCAGACCCCTTAATCACATAACAACTTAACCACTTAACCACTTAACCACTTAATACCTAACCCCCCAACTTTCAGTTTTAGCGCCTTTCTTTGCGACTTGGCGTCTTGAGCGCAGCGGGAGTGAGGCAATATGAAGAGTTGACAATTACATTGCGAGAACTTTGCAAAACCTCCCTTTTTATCCAATTCCGGTGTCAGGCTCAAATTTTAATCCGCGAAATATATAAAATATGCCTGGGGTTAAAATTATCGCCTTCATTGAGCTGGAACAGAAATGAACCTTCGTCAAAGTACTCATTGCAACGATTTAAATTGTTTCATAAAAAATTGAATACGATCTATTCTGGCCTCTTTGATTGCATCGTATGACAGGGGGGTGAAAGTTATGGACATGACAAATTGTGCAAGTGAAGTTTTTTATAGAGAAGGATATGGATCTTTTGAAAAATTTATGTTTGATTCTGCCCTTCTGATTGCGCTTTCCAAAATTGACCAATATGAGGCTGAATGTGGCTCTTACCGGCAAAAATACGGTATGGATATAATGGATTTCGAGAGTTTTCTGCATAAGGAAAAAGGCGGGGAAGATCAAAAAAAGGAAGAAGACTTCGAAGATTGGGAATTCGCAACCCATGCTGTGAAATGGTGGAAGGAAAAAGCGAATGAGCTTAGAGATTCTAAAACTCGTTGAGCAGTTTTCTGTTGGGACAATGCACCTGACTGGGATGTAAATACATTTCCCCACCACAAACATGTAAAAAGAGAAAAATCTATTTTTGCATCTTACGAACGAACGCTTGATCAGGTTCTCAGTTTTATTCACAACGAAATAAAATCCATACACAGGCCCAACCGGTCCACAGATTTCGCAGATTGACGCAGATTAAAAACCGGGGCTCACGCAAAGACACGAAGAAAAACCAGGAATTGCAGGTGGATGGTTGATGGTCGCGGATGGATGGGCAGACCCCATAATCACATAACAACTTAACCACTTAATCACATAATCACCTAACCCCCAACTTTCAGTTTTACCGCCTTTCTTCGCGACTTGGCGGCTTGAACGCAGCGGGCGTGAGAAATCTATATCAGAATCACAGGAGGACGCGAAAGCGTTAGGGCTACAAATGACTTGGGTCTCATATTAAAACCAATCTTCAACCTGCAGGCCATCAACGCGTTTAAACTCTTTCATATTATGTGTTATCAGAACCCCATTTGCTGAGATTGCAGTAGCTGCGATCAGAATATCATAAGGGCCGATGACATTTCCCTTGCTTTCAAGTTGAAGCCTTATCTTAGCAGCGCAAATTGCTTCTTGCCTGTCAAATGGAAGAAGATTTACGGTATCGATGAATTGTTGAAGCTGAATTTTACGTTTATCAGGCTGCACCGACTTTCCTATGCCCACCTCCAATTCAAAAAGGACAATGGCGGGAAGGCCGATCTCGGCGGGAGAAATACTAAAGAGGTTTTTTGCAACATTTCCCACTCCTTTAAAAAAATAAATGAGCGTATTGGTGTCCAAGATATACATCAAAAAGATTCCCTTTGAATATCCTTGCCCATGGCATCGCGAATGGTTTCACCCATCGGCAGGTCATCCCATGCCCCGGCCATTTGAATGATGCTGTCCGGCCACTCGGTTGCTGTCTTTGCCCGGATCAAATCGGATATCCATTTGCTTTTGGATACCCTCTTTTCCTTGATGATCAGGTTAAGTTGACGTTCTGTTTCTGTGTCCAAATAAATGGTGACTTGTCCCATGTTATCCTCCTCTTATTCAATGCCACATATATTCTAACATATATTTAATCCAAGTCAATGCCATTTCGGCGGGCGTGATGTCAAAAACCGGGGCTCACGCAAAGACGCAAAGACGCCAAGAAAAGACAATGTTGGGGCGGGACGATTATTTCGTCTGTTACGTTTGTCTCGTTAGGGCGTTTTGCTTCTGTTCACTGTTCACTGTTCACAGCTTTTCCTTTGCGGCTTGA
>VMSV01000140.1 GCA_013791935.1 Desulfobacteraceae bacterium
AAATTCTCCAAAGCGTTTCATCATGCCCCCATTATCGAGGTTTCGGGCCGCATGTATCCGATGGATATTAACTACCTGGGTCCGGAACCGGATGAAGAGGACAATGACGCTCCGTCTTTAGTGGAAAACACCGCTGAAGCCGTGGACCGGATTGTGCGTCTCTATCCTTCCGGGGATATTCTGGTTTTCATGCCTACCCAGCAGGACATTCTGGACGTCATGGAGTTGATCCGGGGAAGAAAATACCAGGACACCTCGGTGATGCCCTTGTTCGCCAGGCTTTCCGCCAGAGATCAGATGAAAGTTTTCTCCAAAGGAGCGGAACGGAAGATCATCGTGGCCACCAATATCGCTGAAACCTCCATCACCATTCCCGGCATTAAATATGTGGTGGATACGGGGCTCGCCAGAATTCCCCGTTATACCCCAAGGACCCGCACCACTTCCCTGCTGGTGTCCCCCATATCCAAAAGCAGTGCGGATCAACGGGCCGGACGCTGCGGCCGTGTGGAAAACGGGGTTTGCTTCCGCCTTTACTCCGAATCGGATTACCTTTCTCGTCCCACGTATACACTCCCTGAAATATTACGGGCCAACCTTGCGGAAGTCATTCTCAGGATGATGGATCTGGGCATGGGGGAGGTGGCAAGCTTTCCATTTATCGATGGGCCCGCCACTAAAAGTATTACAGACGGCTATGACCTGCTGGAAGAACTTGGAGCCATTGAGCTGTCCAAAGGCGGCCCCGAAGAGAATAAAAAACCCCGATACGAACTCACGGCCAAGGGTCGTGAAATGGCGAAGATTCCTTTGGATCCCAGGCTTTCCGGAATGCTTTTGGAGGCCCGGAACCAAGGATGTGAAAAAGAAATTCTGGTGATCGCAGCAGCCCTTAGCGTGATGGACCCCAGGGAACGACCTTTGGAAAAAACCGCCGCCGCCGATGAAGCCCATGGTATTTTCGCCCACCCCTCATCCGATTTCATGAGCCTTCTCAATATCTGGAACGCCTATCCGGGTGGAAAAGAGGCCGGAAAAACTCTTGCCCTGTCCAGGCGGTTCTGCAAGGAGCGTTTTCTCTCCTTTAAACGGATGAGGGAATGGATTGATGTCCATGGCCAGCTTACCGAGATGGTAAAACCATCCATCCCCTTGGCCAGGTCCTCGAATGCACCCCCTGAAAAGGTCCAAAGCCAATCCAGGGAAGACGTGTTATATGCTTCTGTTCACCGGTCTATTTTAAGGGGATTTTTGTCCAACATCGCCCACAACAAGGAGAAAAACATTTACATGGCGGCCAGGGGGCGGGAAGTCATGATCTTTCCCGGCTCAACCCTTTTCAATAAAACCAAGCCCTGGATCGTGGCTGCCGAAATTGTGGAGACCAGCCGGGTGTATGCCAGAACCGCAGGAACCATTGATCCGGCGTGGCTGGAACCCCTGGCCGGGAATTTGTGCCGATACACCTACTCCAACCCCCACTGGGATGTCAGACGAGGGGAAGTGACGGCATCGGAAGAGGTGAGTCTTTTCGGCCTGATCATTGCCGCAGACCGGAAGGTTTCCTATGGCAGGATTGATCCGGAAGAGGCTGGCAGAATATTTATTCAAGGGGCTCTGGTGGAGGGAAGAATCGGTACATCCTTTCCCTTCATGGAACACAACCAAAAGCTCATGGACCAGGCCCTGGACATGGAAAACCGGATGCGGAAAAAGGATGTTCTGGTGGATGACCCCGTCATCTTCTCGTTCTATTCCCTACGGTTGAATAATTGCTTCAGCATCCGGACTTTGAAGAAAATCCTCAAAGACCAGGGTAGCGACCAGTTCCTACGAATGAAACCTGAAGACCTTTTTCAATACGTTCCCGATGCCGAAACCCTCAGGGACTATCCGGATGAGATCACCCTGGGAAACCAGACCCTCGCCTGTGACTACCATTTCAATCCCGGAGAGGACGCCGACGGGGTAACGGTGAAAATTCCCTCTTCCCTGGCCCCTTCCATCCCTCGGGAGGAGATGGACTGGATCATTCCGGGGCTGTTCCGAGAAAAAATATCCGCCCTTATCAAGGGGCTTCCCAAAGCTTACCGTAAACAACTGGTTCCCATTTCAGGCACCGTGGACAGAATCTGCTCGGAAATGCCCAGAGAAAAAGGGTCTTTGTTGAGCGCCCTCGGCAAATTCATCCATTCGCGTTTCAAGGTGGACATTCCTTTCTCCGCCTGGCCCGAAAATCAATTGGCTGATTATTTGAACCTGCGCATTTCCATTGTGGATCAATCCGGAAAGGAGATTCGAAGCAGCCGGGAAAAGTCAATTCTCACAGAAACCGGCCAGGAGGTTCGAAAGGACATTTTTGATACCATCCGGAAAAAATGGGAAAGATCGCCCATCACCACCTGGGATTTTCAGGATCTGCCGGAAACCGTGGAATACAAGGACTCTGATGGCAAACTTTGGATGCTTTTTCCAGCCCTGCATGCGGAGACCGCTTTAGAGGGTTCCACTTCTTCCCTCAGCCTGCGTCTTTTTGCCGACCAGGAACAAGCCCTGGAACATCACAGGAAGGGGGTTGTGGCCCTTTATGAACTGGACTTTTCAAAGGACCTTAAATTCTTGAAAAAATCCCTGGTCCTTCCAAAGGACTATAAAGCTGCCGCCGTTTTTTTTGGAGGGATCAAAGCCCTGGAGAATCAGCTTTACCATGAAAGCATGATTCAATTGTTCAGTAAAAATATTCGGGTCAGGGAAGAATTCTACTGGCATGGAAAAAGCACGATCTCGCTGGTCATCACCAGGGGTCGGGAACTCCTGGAGAAAGTATTGCCGGTGGTCAATGTTTTTCATGAAACCCGCATGGCTCTGGACCGTCTGGGATCGGAAAACCGCTTCAACCAGACGGCACTGGATCTTTGCGGGGAATTGATTCGAGACACCCAACGGATAGTGCCTCCGGATTTTATCAGCCGGGTTGAACCCGAACGGTGGATTAACCTGGGCCGGTATCTCAAGGCCTTGGTGATCCGAGCCAAACGGGCCATTCTGGATTTTGAAAAAGACCGAACCAAGACCCTTTCCATCAAGCTCCCCCTGGAACAACTGGAGGCTGCCATGGCCTCCCTCACCCCGGAATCTTCAAGGGAGAAACGGGCGGCCACGAAAGAGCTGTTCTGGCTCCTGGAGGAATACAAGGTGTCGGTGTATGCCCAGGAGCTGAAAACCGCCGTGAGTGTTTCCGATAAAATCCTCAAAGCAAAAATTAACGCCCTGTCCCGAATGGCCTGAACCGATTTTTGAGCCAATCATCAATTGACTTTTACGCCAAAATTCTTATAATACAGCCAGTTAATTTAATAGCATAAAACCTGAAGCTGCAACCGTACGCGGATTTTTCCCGGAGCGATCATGGCAAAAGATTTTTACGAAGTTCTTGGCGTATCCAAAACCGCCACCAAGGAAGACATCAAAAAAGCCTACCGAAAACTCGCCCGCAAATGGCACCCCGACATTAATCCCGGCGACAAGTCCGCTGAACAGACGTTTAAAGAAATCTCCGGGGCCTATGACTGCCTGGGCAATGAGGAAAAGCGCAAATTATACGATGAGTTCGGGGAAGACGGTCTCAAATCCGGATTCGATGCGGAAAACGCTCGGCAATATCGAGACTGGGGGGCCGGGGGGCAACAGGGGGAAACCGCGGCCCGGGATTTTGGCCGGTATCACAGCTATGAGGATATTTTTGGCGATCTTTTCGGTTTCCAGGGCCAGGGAACCGGCTTTGAATCTCCGGTTTCTGCAAAAGGTCGGGATATGGAGTATGAAATGAGCGTGGATCTGGTTTCAGCCTTAAAGGGATTTGAAACCGAGATCGCCCTGAACCTGGCCAAACCTTGTTCAGCGTGCCATGGCGCAGGAACAGATATCCATACCCAACCCGTTTCCTGCCCCTCCTGCAAGGGATCGGGCCGGGTGAATGTGGCCGAAGGCCCGCTGCATTTCACTAAAACCTGTCCCCAATGCGGCGGCCGGGGTGCCACAGGAAAAATCTGCCCCCAATGCGGCGGTACGGGGCGCTCTTCCCAAACCGAAAGAATCAAAGTGAATATTCCCAAGGGGGTAAAAGAAGGCTCCAGGGTCAGAGTGTCCGGAAAGGGTGAGCCGGGCTTTAACGGGGGTGAGTCCGGAGACCTTTATCTGATCATCCGGCTGAAACCCCATCCCTTTCTGGAGCGCAAAGGTGACGATCTGACCATGGACATCCCCATCACCGTGTATGAGGCCATGGCTGGTGGGGCCATCACCGTTCCAACCCTGGAGGGTCAGGTGAAAGTCAAGATACCACCCAAAAGCCAGAACGGCCGGGTGCTGAAGCTCAAAGAAAAAGGGGCGGACAATACCAAAACAGGCAAAAAAGGGAATCTGCTGATTCGATTGATCATCAAGGTGCCTGAAACCGATGATCAGGAAATGCTGGATCTGGTAAAAAGAACAGAGTCCTTATACAAAACCGACGTGAGAAGCGGGATTCAAATTTAAAGGGCCTTCGCACCTCACCTGATATTGGTTTTGAGGTGACAGGCCATTTCTTCCAGAATATCATCAAACTGCCGGCGCATGCTGAGCATATTCTGCCGCATGCGTAAAATCACTTCCACACCGGCAAGATTCACTTCCATGTCTTCCATGAGTACTTTGGCGATTCTTAATTTTTCAAGATCCGATGCTGAAAAAAGTCTTGTGGAAGACCCTTCCCTGCAAACAGGGCAGACGATCTCCTCTTCCACCAGCCGGGTGACGAACCCTCCGTTCACTCGAAATATTTCAGTCACTTCGGATATTGACCAGTATTCCTTTTCCATGGCTCTCCCCGTCGTATGGCTCATACCGTTTACTCTGTCTTGACCGTTTCTTTTTTCTGAATTTGGTATTCTATTGTAACGGTTTTGCTTTCATCGGAAAGCTTTAAAGACGCCTTATCCAAGATCAGGTTGACCTTTCGTTTTCCAGACCACCGCATTTTATTCAATTCAACCTTTTCCGTATAAATCGTTCCGATATTTTTAACCTCACTGCTTCGTCCGCTCACCACCACGGCATCGGGCGAAATTTTAACACTGGAAAGAACCAGTTCTTCCGGAAGTTTTCCCGCCCAGTCCACCTGAACCGGAACCAGGTTCAGGGTGGGCTTTCCAATGAGAACTTCCACCTGGGGTGGATCGATTTTATTCAGAAGAATCCCCGGAGGCAGGGCCACATCCTGCAGGGTAATGGGAATTTCGTTTTTCCCCACTTTGGCCCCGCTAATGCTGGTTCTGACTCGAATCTGCCCCGGACGAAGGGATTGAACCAGAAAACTCGACCCGCTCAAATGCACCTTCACCGTGCTCACGGACGTTTCAATCACCTCCATTTGAGGGTCATTGTTGAGAAATTCAATGGGAATGTCATAGGAAACCAATGTATTGGAGCTTCTGGCAATACCGAACCACACGGCAGTGACGAACAGCAGGCAGATCGTGGCCGCAAAAAAGAGACTTTTCCTCTCTTGCTTTTGCTCGGCCTTGGTGTTTGCATGGGTTCTTAAATGGTCATGCAGTCTTTTTTCCAAAATCCTGGGATTGCGAATGATTTCCAGGTGGTGCCTTTTGGCAGCAAGAACCTCACCCCTTTCCTCGGATACCAGGATAACCAGGGAATCCGATTCTTCCGCCATGCCCACGGCAGCCCGATGTCTTGTTCCATAATAGGATGGCAGGTCTTCCCGTCTGGATAACGGCAGGATAACGCCCACCCTGGTCACTCGATCCCCTTCCACTATGGCGGCCCCGTCATGGACGGGATTTTCCTTCCAGAAAATGCTCAGAAGCATTTCCTTGGAGAGAAGGCCCATCCAGTTGATTCCGTTCTGAATGATTTCTTCTATGCTTTCCCGGCCTGCAATCACCAGCAATGCACCGATGCGTTTTTCGGCCAGTTCGAACACGCTCTCTGAAATCACATTGATGGGAATGGTGGTTTGGCTCTGGGGAGTTCCCCAGAAAACCGTTTTCAGGTTCACCGCCTGAAATACGGAACGGATTTCATTTCTAAACACCACGATGACAATAATAGCGCCTGCGGCGGTGAACCCTTGAATGGCCCAGCTTGTGATCACCAAGCCCATGGCCGTGGCGATGCGCTGAAAAAACCATAAAAAGGCAATCAGGGCCAGGGCCCTGAAGGTGGAGGTTCCCTTGAACAGGATATAAAGCCGGTAAAGGATAAAGCTGTTGAAAAGAATATCAACAATATCCTGCCAACGGATTCCGAATATGAAGGACTCTGCACCTTGCATGGGTTTAATCCGTAATGCTGAATCTCAAAATTTTAAGAATATTCCCGTTATCATCGGTCACCTCAACACGCCATGGACCTTTATCCGTCTCCCTGAGCTGAATCTCCGTAAAGGCCGCCCATTGGGGCGGTTTAAGCACCAGTTTTCTTTTTGTACTGAGCTGATCTTTACGATACCAAGCGTGATATACCAGCATTTCCCGGGGCACTTGATTAAAAGACGTAAAACAAACCACTTTGCCGATGGAAATGGAAAAGACAAGGGAAGCGTTCTGGGGCAGGAACCCGGTCATGGTTTCACACATCACCGCTTTTTCAATAGAGGGTGAAAAGGAAGCGGGTTCCTCCCCAAAAGCCTGGGATCGGGCGGTTCCCAAAAACCCCGGAATCAACACCATGAGGATTAACCCCAAAAAGAATGATCTCTTTTTCATCTCAGTCAACCTTCAAATCCATTCATATTTTTTTTACCATTATTCTTTAGGGATACCATGACTGGCGTTTCTTCATCTCCATGAATTGTTTCAGGATATAATTTCCGGCAAACTCGGGATGCGAAAAATAGGATTCCGCAAGGGCTGAAAAAGATGACATCATTTTTTCCATCACCCCCTCTTTTTCCGTTATTCCGATGAAATTTCTTTCCTGCTTCTGCTCGAACAATACCGTGCCCCCCAAAAGATCCAGGACCTCATTCAGATCCAGATCCATATTCCTGGTATTTCCGAGAGTTTCCAGAGTCACGGGAATTTCCATACGGGCCAAAACGGACACGAACCAGCGGTCTCCGGCGATGGGCCTGGAAGCATCGAGGAGTTGAACGGTCAAACCATTCTTAAGACTTTTATTTTGGATGAGCTTGGCTTCCATTTTATAATTCTCCGGCCAGGTTGAAAAACACCCTGGCTTCCTCCTCCCGCCCTCTTTTTACACATCCATTGGCGTAGATCCGGCATTTTTCCTTCAGGGCCTTTCGGGTCGCCAGGAATTGCATCTCCGTCAATTCTCCGTTTTGAATCATTTTTTGCATGGATTGAATCCTGTACTTATCCAGGCACGGCGACTTTGAAAGCTGGTCAGCGTGCCCTCCTCGTTTGACAATCAGGGGCCGATCAATGAGGTAAATGGGAACCCTTGCGCCGATTCTAAGCCACAGATCATAATCTTCACAGGCCGGAAGATTCTCATCAAAAAACCCGATTTCGTCAAGCAGTTCCTTTTTAATCATCACCGCAGAAGGACTCACCAGGCATAATTCCAGGGACGGCTCATAGATCATGCCCGAAAGCTTTTGATGCTTTTTCTTCGGATTCACTCGAAGACCGTTTCTCTGCCAGATTTCTTCCGTCTGGCAGATGAGGGCCTGAGGATGGCTTTGAACAAAGTTCACCTGGACGCCAAGTTTTTCCGGCAGCCACAAATCATCCGAGTCCAGAAGGGCGATCCATTGGCCTTTGGCCATGCGGATTCCGGTGTTTCGGGCAGCACTCACCCCCCGGTTGGGTTGATGGCAAACCCGTATCTGTTCCCGATAAAGATTCAGAATCTCCCGGGTTCCGTCCGTGGACCCGTCATCCACCACAATCAACTCAAAGTTCAAAAAATCCTGGGTTAAAACCGAATCAATGGCTTCTCCCACCATGCCGGCACGGTTGAAGGTTGGAATGATGATCGTTACCAGTGGCATTCCCGGTTTTCCGGACATTTCAACGTCCCCGATCATATCCCTTGCCAACCGGTCACTGAAAAACACCCGGAATGGCAGCCCCGCAATCAGGGCACCGGCCATTTTTCACTAAATTCTGTTGAACGGCGAAACCCCTTCGATGAATGAGCATTATTTTGCATGCCGGGCAAAAGGTGTTTTCTCCATTCTCCCCCGGCACATTGCCCACGTAAACATGGTGCAAACCCCTTTTCAGGCCTATTTCACGGGCTTTGGCAAGGGTTTTGAGGGGGGTTGGCGGCCTGTCCGTTAATTGATGCGTGGGATGGAACCTGCTGATATGCCAGGGAACCTCCGGCCCGAGATCTTCGGCAAGAAATGCAGCCAGGGATTCCAGCTCACCCGGATCATCATTTAACCCCGGAATCAGAAGGGTGGTGATCTCAACAAATATCCCCAGTTGTTTCATCAATTTCAGGGTTTCTTTCACGGGCTCGAGCTTGGCGCCACAATAGGTTCTATAGAAATCATCGGAATAGGCCTTAAGATCAACATTGGCGGCATCCAACCAGGGGGAGATCATGGTCAAGGCTTCCGGCGACATGTAGCCGTTGGTTACGAAAATATTTTTCAACCCTTTCCCATGGGCCAAAACCGACGTGTCACGGGCAAACTCAAAAAAAACCGTGGGCTCCGTATAAGTATAGCTGATGCTTTGACATTTTCCTCGAATGGCGGCATCCACAACGGAACCGGGCTCTGCCCTATGGCCTGGAATCCATTCAGGATGCTCCTCTGGCTGGGCAATATCCGCATTCTGGCAAAACCGGCATTTGAAATTGCACCCCACCGTAGCAATGGAATATGAAAGACTCCCGGGAAGAAAGTGAAACAGAGGTTTTTTTTCAATGGGATCGATGTTGCCTGCCACAAGCCTTCCGAAAACCAGGGAATTTAAAACCCCGCCGGTATTTTCCCGAACCCCGCAAATACCCCGCCTATCCGGTTTGATCACGCATCGATGGCTACACAGGTCACATTTTACAGACCCATTGTCCACTCCATGGTAAAGCAATGCTTCCATGTCATGGTTC
>VMSV01000201.1 GCA_013791935.1 Desulfobacteraceae bacterium
AAGCCATTGGGAATTTGGCAGGGGGAATCGCACACGACTTTAACAACCTTCTGCAAATTATTCATGGTTATACGGAAATCATGATCATGAAGAAGGACAAAACCCACCCAGACTATCAAAAACTCATTGAAGTTAAGCAGACGGCCCAGAGGGCAACGGATTTGACCAAACAGCTCCTGACGTTCAGCCGAAAAGTTGAAAGTGTCATGAAACCCGCAGATCTGAATCATGAAATAAGACAGATCCATAAACTCCTTGAGAGAACCCTCCCCCATGTCATAAACATGGAGCTCAAACTTTCAGACGATCTCCATTCCATAAACGCAGATAAATCCCAGCTCGGCCAGATCATCATGAACCTTGGCGTCAATGCTCGGGATGCCATGCCAAATGGCGGTACAATGCGGATTGAAACCAGGAATGAAGTGATAGAAGAAAAGTCCCCGGAAACTCCCGAAGACTTCAGGCTTGGACCCGGAATTTATGCGGTCCTGTCCATTTCCGATACCGGTATCGGGATGACCAGAGACTCCATGGACCATATCTTTGAGCCTTTTTATACCACCAAGGAAGTGGGCAAAGGCACAGGTCTGGGGTTGGCGATTATCTATGGGATCGTTACCAGCCACAACGGCCACATCTCCTGTACAAGTGAGGTAGGCAAAGGAACTACTTTTGATATTTATTTCCCTGTATTTCAAAAGCTTTTAAATGCTTAACCCTTCTATTTCATGTTTTTGTTTGACACCAACGAGTAATCTGATAATAAACCCAAATGCCAAAAATTCCTTCTATGAAAAAAATCCCCATTCGTCAGCTCCAGGAAATCTCATCCTGGGTGGCGTCTATTCAGGACTTGGATAAGCTTCTGGATCTGATTTTAAAATCCGCCGCCAAAATGATGAATGCTAATGCCAGTTCGCTCATGCTGATTGACAGGGAAACCAATATGCTTTTTTTCCAATCCGCAACAGGGGTAAAAAAAGATGAGATAAAGAATTTTCAGGTCAAGCTCGGCCAGGGAATTTCAGGGTCCGTGGCCAAATCAGGGGAACCCCTTCTGATTCCGGATGTTGTGAAAGACCCGCGATGGTTTCGTGAGATCAGCGACAACATCGGTTTTAAAACAAGATCCATCGCCTGTGTTCCATTGAAAGTCAATGGGAAAACCATGGGCGTTCTCCAGGTGATTGACAAGGCAAACGGAAGCTTCCTAACCGAAGAAGACATGTTGATTCTCTCTGAATTTGCCGAATTGGCGGCCCTTGCCATCGCAAATGCTCGAAAAATAGAACAGGTTAAAATTGAAAATACCCATCTAAAAGAAGAGATAGGATCAAAATATCAGATTATCGGAAAGAGCAGCGCTCTTCAAAGCGCCATTACCGATGCCTTGAAGGTGGCCAACTCCTCCGCCACCACCCTGATTCTGGGGGAAAGCGGAACCGGAAAGGAATTGCTTGCAAGACTCATCCATCAATCCAGTCCTCGGAAAGAAAAACCCCTTGTGGTTCTCAACTGTGCGGCTTTGCCAGAGTCCCTGCTTGAAGACGAGCTTTTCGGTCACGAAAAAGGGGCCTTCACAGGGGCCACCCATCAGAAAATCGGCAAATTTGAGCTGGCCCACGAAGGCACCATCTTTTTAGACGAAATCGGCGAAATGAACCTCGGCATGCAGGCCAAACTGCTTCGCGTACTTCAGGAGGGAACCTTTTACCCCGTGGGATCCAATGCAGCTATTTTTGTGAATGTTCGGGTTCTTTCCGCCACCAATAAAAATCTTGAAGAGCAGATCTCCAAAGGAAAGTTCCGGGAAGATCTCTACTACCGTTTGAATGTGGTTCAGATTCATATGCCGCCTTTGCGGAACCGCATGGAAGACGTACCCCTGCTGGCGGAATATTTCCTTAACTATTTCAAAGATGAAACCGGCATGACCGGGTTGATGCTTTCCAAGGCCGCTTTGGATAAAATCACAAGGTATTCCTGGCCGGGCAACATTCGGGAATTGCGAAATGCCATTGAACGAGCCGTGGTCATGGGCGACGGGCATTCCATTAAACCGGAAGATCTACCCATCTCTGCCCGAAAACCAAACGCCTCTGCTTTTCCCACCGGAATGACCCTCCATGATGCCATTGACTGGTTCAAGAAGGAATTCATATCCCAGAGCCTGAAACAAACCGCCGGCAATCGAAGCAGAGCAGCCGAAAACATGGAAATCCAGAGAACCTATCTTTCAAGACTGATCTCCAAATATGATATTAAAGATCAGTGAGGGAAGTGAACGGCGAATCAAGGGCTGTCAAGCTTGTCCGGATGATTTCCCATCGAATCCGGACACGGGGATTCAGAATCCGGAAAGTTTTTCCATCTCCTGAATCCCCGTGCCTGCATTGATGAATATCTATGGTTGCGGGTAGGACACACCCGGATGATACACCAACGTTATTCTCACATGATATGGCATTCCATCATATCCCCAGTCATCATCCGGATGGAGGGAGTTGACATAGTTGAAGTCACTGATACTGAGGTAAAAATTCCCCTGCCAAGCGTCCCCTGCCCAGAATTTCTGGTCGGTTCCTGCAACCGGAACGCTGATATCCAGAGGAGCTATATCTGTGCCCGAATCTCCTGCGCTGGCAAAAAACCCATCGGAATCATTCGCACGATCCACTAATATCCGATTGCTGTTATAGTCCCGGTAAAGCTTCCACAAATATTCGACCGAATCGCCGGGCGAATCCACATGCAAATCCACTTTGATATCGTAATACCAATCGGAATCCAGGGGAAGACCCTCACGAATCAGGGGGTCCAGGGATAACTTGAACCAATCTTGATCCCCCTGAAAGTCAACATACCCGGCAATCCACGGGAAGGTGATGGTGATGGTCCCATCGGGGTTTTGAACTTTGGCCACTCCCGGAGCAGCCTCATTTCCGTTATATTTAAGGAGGGTGGTATTGACCTTATAGGATTTCTGAACC
>VMSV01000062.1 GCA_013791935.1 Desulfobacteraceae bacterium
AAATATTATAAACCCAGTTGAAAAACGATTGGTTCACAGGAGGCGATATATGAAACACATGATCATGGGTTTGGCAATGGCTGTTATGGTTTTCTCTGCAGGATGCGTTCCCCTCGCTCCCCTCATCGTGGGAGCCGGGGCTGCCGGAGGATATAAGGTAGTCACTGAAGAAAGAACAGGCGCAACCCAGTGGGAGGATTCCAATATCAGCGCTAGCATCAAGACAGAGTTTGTTAAGGACCCGCTGATCAAAAGCTTGAAAATCGACGTGGATACCGTTGACGGCCACGTGATCCTGTCCGGGGTGGTGGATTCCGAGCTTCAATCCTCACGAGCCGTTGAAATCGCAGAGCAGTATAAAGGTGTTAAGTCCGTGAAAAACAATATGCAGATCGGCTCAAAATCCTTTGGCCAAGCCATTGACGACAAGGTCATTGGCGGCAAAATCAAGGCAAAGCTCATCAATGAGCCCGGAATATCGGCCCTGAACATCGATGTGGATGTGGATATAGGCAGAGTCACCCTCAGCGGAGTCGTGCATTCCCAGAAAATAAAGAACCGGATTATGGAACTTGCTCGGGAGGTTCAAGGAGTTGTGGATGTGGTTGACAACATCCGGTTGACGGAGTAAGTTTTCAGGGATGTTTTGAACCTGATCCAAAGGACCGGGATTTTTAAATTATATTAACCAAAGGCAGGATTTTTGTATCATGGCAAAAACGACACAGATTATGGGAAGCCCGGATGAGAAGCAATCGTCAAAAGATAAACAGGAGATGGATCTGCAATCCTCTCTGTCAAAAATAAAAAATAAAATCATGGTCATGAGCGGCAAAGGCGGAGTAGGGAAATCCAGCACCTCCGTGAATCTTGCCGTGGCTTTATCAAAAAAGGGCTTTCAGGTGGGAATCATGGATGTGGATTTGCATGGCCCGGACATTCCAAGAATGCTTGGACTTACCGGCATGATCGACATGAATGAAAACCGGAAGCTGGTTCCCATCCCCTATTCGAAAAATTTAGGCGCCATCTCCATTGAATCCTTAACCCCGGACAAGGATAATGCCATCATCTGGCGGGGTCCCATCAAATTTTCCGCTATTCGTCAATTTATCGCGGACGTGGAATGGGGAAACCTGGATTTTCTTATCATCGACGCCCCCCCGGGAACCGGTGATGAGCCTCTCACCGTAGCCCAGCTCATTCCGGGCGCAAAAGCATTGGTGGTCACCACCCCCCAGGAAGTCTCCCTGGCGGATGTCCGAAAATCCATCAGTTTCTGTAAAACCGTGAAAATGGATATTTTGGGTCTTGTGGAAAATATGAGTAGTTTCGCTTGCCCCCATTGCGGGGAACCCATCGACCTTTTCGGATCGGGTGGCGGGGAGAGAACCGCTTCGAAAGCCGGAATCATCTTTCTGGGAAAAATCCCCTTTGATCCCAGAGTGGTCGCCTGCGGCGATTCAGGCAACTGCATTCTGGACGCCTTTCGGGATTCTCCTGTCACCAAGGCTTTTGAAGCCCTGGCCGAAAAGGTAGCGGAACTGGCGTAAAGACCAACAGAATATAAGGGATAACGAAATTATTGATATACCGTTTATAGTGTCCGTATTTTCAATTTACGGTCGGCATTGTAGGGGCGAACCTCTGTGTTCGCCCTGATTACGAAAGGGCGAACACAGAGGTTCGCCCCTACAGGGTTGCGGCGGAAACAGCTCGATTTTGGTATATTAGCATTTTCAGATTCCCTAACATATGAAAAAGGAGGTCCTGCATGAGCGCCGTGAACCTTCTACCCCTGGACAGGGTTGAAATCATCACCCTTACCGACAATTACATTGATCTTGCCGCCGGCGGGAATACCGACGTTGTGAAACGGGGAAGGCCTGCCGGAGCAAGCGCCCTTTCCGGATCCATTCTGGCTGAACATGGCTTTTCAGCAATGATTCGAACCGAGGAAAAGCACGAAAAGCATACACTGCTCCTGGATTTCGGCCTTTCGGAGGACGTGGCGGCAAGAAATGCAAAAACCCTGGGCATTGATCTTTCAGAAATTGAAGAGGCTGTGCTTTCCCACGGCCACAAGGACCATTTCGGAGGAGTCCTCCAGCTGGGAAAAAGCATTCGCAAGAAAAACATCCCCCTCACGGCCCACCCTTCAGCCTTTAAACCCAACCGTTTTATTGCTCTGAAGCCCGGAATGAAAGTTTCCATGCCGTCCCCGGAAGAAACCCGGTTTTCAGAAGCCGGGTTCTCGGTGATCAAAACCGATCAACCAAAAACCCTGCTGAAGGACCATGTTCTGTTCCTGGGAGAAATCCCCAGGCAAACCCCGTTTGAGAAGGGCATGCCCAATGCCATTTTTGAGCAGGATGGAAAAGAAACCCATGACCCCCTGGAGGATGACACCGCCCTGGTGATTCATGTGAAAGGAAAGGGCCTGATCATTGTTTCAGGGTGCGCTCATGCAGGGATCGTCAATACCGTACGACATGCCCAAAGGGTCACCGGCATTTCGAACGTCCATGCGGTCATGGGAGGGTTTCATCTGACCGGGCCTGTTTTTGAGCCCATCATTGATGAAACGGTGGCAGCCTTAAAGGCAATCAAACCGGATTATATCATTCCCACCCATTGCACAGGCCGAAAGGCCATCCAGGCCATTGAAAGCATAATGCCCGAAGCCTTCATTCTGAATATGGCGGGCACAACCCTGATCTTTTCCGCCCCCTGATGCTATTGAAGGCGAATGTACTCCGAGTTGATCTTGGAATTTTTTGAGAGATTGATGAGGTATTTCTTGATCTCGTCATTCATGACTGCATCATTGTGCAATTCAATTCGAACCGCCCGGTTCCTTCCGTTTTCCTTGGCCATATAGAGGGCGAAATCCGCCAGGTTGATGGTCTGCTCCAGGGTCAGAAGGTCCGGACGCAGGGAATCAAAGGGCATGGGCGCATACCCTATGGAGCAGGTTTTATGCAGGGCTTCCCCGTCTCCTGTGGAAAAGGGCGTTTTCTGAACCGTTTCCCGGACCTTCTCGGGAAAAACATCCAGATATTCCCTGCTGATGTTCTGCAGAACCACCAGAAATTCCTCACCTCCCCAGCGAACCAAAAAATCATCGGCCCGGATCAGGTTCCGCAGAACGTCTGCGATGGAAACCAGTACCGAATCCCCCACCTTGTGGCCGTAAGTGTCGTTGACATTTTTAAAATGGTCGATATCCAAAAGGTAAACCCCGAAGATCTTGTCTTTTTGATTATGGTTTCTTTTGTCCATCCCCAATGCCTTTATCACCTGATTCTTTATAAAGGCATTCGATCGTTCCGAAACAAATTCATAAAGATATCTTCTATTGTGAAGCTGGGTCAAGGGGTCCACAAAAGACAGGTTCTTCAGTTGCTCATTGGCCTCCTTCAACTGGGAGGTTCTTTCCCGGACCTTTTTCTCAAGATCCTGATAGAACTTGGCGTTTTTTATGGAAATGGACATCTGGGAGGAAAGGATGTTCAAAAGCTCAATCCGCTCCCGGGTGAACACCCCTGCGGAAAGGTTGTTTTCCAAATAAATGACGCCGATGAGTTTTCCCTGGTTAATGATGGGCGAGCATAGAATGGATTTGGGAGAATTTTTCTGAACATAGGAATCCCTTGTAAAATCACCTTCTTCAGAGGCGTTCTTCAGAATCAGGGCTTTTCCCGATCTTGCCACGTAATGCACAATGGAAGAGCAAAGCCCGTCATGGTCTTGAAGAGGAACGGATTTCAAAACCGTGATGTCTTCGTTTTCGATCATTCCTTCCGCTTCCACCATCAGGTCTCCGTTGTTTTCCAGAAGCATGAAACCTTTCTGAGCCCCGGCATTTTCCATGGTGATTTTCATCATTTTTTCCAGAAGCTTTCCGAGTTCCACCTCATCGGAAATGGTCTGGGAGGCTTTCACAACCGTGCTGAAATCAAGAATTTGGCTGGCTGAACCCGTGGGGGTGATGCTGGTGCTGGTATCCATACCCATGGGCCCGATTTCCTGGTCCGGATCGGATAAATCCAATTCCGCGCAGAAAGCTTTGAGTTGTGTTATTTTTGCGTCCGCCCCCCAAGCTGAGAAAATAGCAAAAGCGTCCGTAAAATATTCCCCTGCCAGCCTGTTTTTTCCACTTGCAGCGTAAAATCTTCCGGCAAGCTCATGGGCCAGGGCTTCTTCCAAGGGAAATTTATTTTTCTTGGACAAGTCAATGGCTTCATCAAAAGCCGCCCGGGCCGTCGCCTTTTTTCCGAAAACCCTGGCCTGTTCCGCCTCCAAAATTTTAAGCCTTTGCTCATTGTTAACCGGGGAGGATACGGTCCATTTTCTAAATTTTTTCAGGCTTTTCTGAATGAATTTTTTATAATAAAGCTTTTCTGATTTCGATGCCTCGGGATACCGGGCCAAAAGCACAAGGGCAGCGTAGAAATGATAATCTCGTTGGGTGATCAGGCCAGAAAAAGAATCCTCAAAGGCCTTAAGTGCCTTTAACTGTTTCAGGGCTCCCTGAAGATCATCCAGGATATAATGGTTGATCATCTGGTAAACATGATAAATTCCAAAAAAGGTCCGGGCATTCTCGGATTGCCATAAAGCTTCAATCTGCGTTTGGCTGATGCCGGATTCCGCCAGGGGAGTATCCGCCTCGTTCTTGCCGAGCAGTTCCAGAATCCCTCGCCAGATGGTGATATAAAGCCCCCGTGTTTGATCCTGGTTGAGTTTGTGGATGGTGGCATGGGTTTGTGCCATCTGTTTTTCAAGTTCAACCAGATTGCCCCCCGTGAGAAGATTCAAGCCATCTCTCATCAAAAGGGACTGGGCACTGTATTCCGGATCACCGTTCTCCATGCCCATGGTGTATGATTTCATGAAGGCCGGGATCAGGGTTCTGACATCTTCCTTCCAGTGGGCCACACACATGTTAAAGAGGGTCTGGGTTCTAGCCTGAAGACCCTGGGATCCATAACGATCCACCAGTTTCAGAGCCAGTTTTCCAAGTTTGTACCCTGTCTCCACATCCTCCAGCACCGTGATGAAAATAATGGCAATGCCGATGTGGTTGCCTGAATTGGCTTTGCAATGGCCGTGTTTTAAGGAGAGACGGGCGGATTTTATGGTGGCGTAGGCAAACAGGGTTTGGGACGTGATGAATGAAACCCGCACCAGATACGAAAGCATGTTGAAAACGGCAAGCATATAGCGGTCTTTAACTTCAGGTAGATCTGCCAGGGCCTCAATCCGCTTTTCCGAAAGGGCCGGCCAGATGTTCAACAGGGCTGCCATCACCCTTAGCTTGCTTGGATTTTTGGGAATTCTACATTTCAACTT
>VMSV01000263.1 GCA_013791935.1 Desulfobacteraceae bacterium
AGAATGGTGGGGTGGTCGTCTTCCATGTCAGCACCGGCGGTTTTTACAAAATGCTCATGGATTCCCCCCACAGCTCCGAATCCGATGCCACTGGTGGAATGAAGGCCCAAAACTCCTGCATTGGCGGCAGCGGCGGCCAGATGATTATTGCTGAAGGGACCCATTCCGGCTTGGATAATCGGGTGTTTGATGCCCAGCATCCGGGTTAATTCCGTTTTAATCATTTGTTTCTCCTTTTTTGTGTTTTGGCAGTGGTTGAGGGGAGTTAACGAATCGTTTTGTGCGATTTGGTAAAACCTAAATTAGGTAAAAGAAACTCCATCCGTCAACGGGTGGAGTTTCTTTTGGGTTTGAATCGAGCATAGGCTGGGGCAACTATTTTTTGGTATAATCGTACCAGCCTTTTCCCGTTTTCTGACCGTATTCGCCTTTTTTGTAATGCTCAACCAGGCTGGGGATGGGAAGCACGGATCGATCGCCGGTGTTTTTGAAATTTTCCATGCCCATGGTGTAGGACAGGTCCAGTCCCGTAAGATCGTTTAAGCGGAAGGGCCCCATGGGGTGTCCGGCGCCATAGACGCAGGCATTATCAATATCTTCCACGGTTGCAATCCCCATTTCAAGGATCCACTGGGCTTCTCTTGAAATGGCGCCGAAGATTCTATTCAACAGGAAGCCGTCGACTTCTTTTTTGAGACGAACACCCACTTTGTCAATTTTTTTGCACAGATCCATGGAAATTTCCGCGGTTTCATCCGAGCAATGGGGGCCTTGAACCACTTCCACAAGTTTCATAACCAGAGCCGGGTTGAAAAAGTGCAGGTTGATGACTTTCTCCGGCCGTTTGGTGGCATCGGCGATTTTTGAACTGACAATGGCTGAACTGTTGGTGGCCAGAATGGCGTGGGCCGGGGCAAATTTATCCAGATCGGCGAAAATCTTTCGCTTCAACGCCAACACTTCAAGCACGGCTTCAATCACATAGTCGGCATCCTTCACCGCCTCTTGCATGCTGGAAGTAAAGCTGATTCTGGACCGGATTTCCTTGGCCTGATCCGCAGTCATCTTGCCTTTTTGGACCCTACCGGGAAGATAGCTGTCTACAAACGCCTCGGCCTTTTTAAGAATATCTTCCTTGACATCCGTGCATACAACTTTATACCCGTGAATCGCGCACAGGGTGGCAATCTGGTGCCCCATGTTTCCGGCTCCGATAACAGCGATGTTTTTAATGTCTTCCAATTTCATTTTATAGCCTCCTTTTTTAATCATAAATTTTTAAATGACATGGATGGATCGTACTCGAACTATTATAGTCCTAAATTAAATTAGGATCGTCTTTCCTAACATCTGTTTTGACCTCGTTCAAGCCTAATTGCAATATAATAAATAAACGGCAATCAGAGGGCATCATAAGGGATTTGACGGTTGCCGTTTCAAATTGGCCGGGGTTTGGTTTGAAAGGGATTTTCTTGACTATCTATTTTTTATTGGTTATACCGTCGTGCAATAAAAAAAACAAATAAATTGAGATAGATAAAATGAAATTAACAAATTATGTCAGAAATGATTTCGGCAAGTGCGACCTTCCCCGAAACACCATTGAAAAAATAAAAGACGGGTTCCGGAAATTGAACCTCAGGGTTGACTATGCACCCTATAAAGTTTCAGACAACATTTACTGGGGGCAAATCTGGATCGATTCCATTCAGATCGTGTGCAATGGAAAAGGCATGACGCCTGAGCTTGCCGAAGCCAGTGCCCACGCGGAACTGGCTGAACGCTTCAGTGCAGGGTTGTTCTATGCGGTTTTTGAAGAGCGCGTGCGGTTTAATATTCCGGCCCTGTACGATCGGGAAACCAGCGGTTTTCTGAACCATGAATGGATGGACGGGTATGTTCATGCCCACCAGGATGAATTGGAAGGCGATATTCTGCCCATAGAAAGTCTGCTGGCCAACGAACATCATTTAACGGAAAAGGATATCGCCAGCATTAAAAGCAGCAAAATGGCCGGCCACTGGGTGAACGGATTTTCAATTCTTCGTGAAAAAACCGTAAAGGTTCCCATTAATTTTGTGAACTACATTCATGCCTCCAACGGTCTGGCTGCTGGAAATACCCTGGAAGAAGCCATGATCCAGGCTTCCTGTGAAATATTTGAACGTCACGTGCAGATCCACATCATCAAGCCTGAGAAAACAGTGCCGACCATTGACCCCAATTCCGTGGACCATGTTGGAATCCAGAAAATGATTCAATACTATCAGGGGAAAAATGTGGATGTTCTCATCAAGGATCTCTCCATGGGAGGCGTCTTCCCCTGTATTGGCGTGTTATTTATCAACCACAATCTGTCTCCCGGTCGTCTGGAACACAAGATCCTGATTCCAGGAGCCTGCTTTCATTTGGATGAAGCCCTGACCCGGTGTTTCACCGAAAGCATGCAGGGCCGCGAAACCCTGGCGGTTCCCCGTCCGCAATTGGATAAACCCGTGGTCCATCGCTCCCGTGTGAACAATTTTTACCTGCTGATGAAATGTTGTATTTCTCCCAAAGACATTTCTTTTCTGGAAAAAGGAGAGATGACGACCTACCGGAACCTCAAAAGCCAGGATATTTTCGGTGAGATCGAGCAAATCAAGAGCATCTGCCGGCAACTCAATACGGATTGCATTCTCATGAACCACACCCATCCCGTATTGAATTTTCCGGTCGTACGCGTCATCATCCCTGGGGTCTCGGATTTTTTACCCTTTTTGAGCCCGGATATTCTCACCTCGGAAGAAACAAACCCGTCTGCGGCATGGCGGGGGGAAAGATTCAGAAATATCATGCAGAGCTTTTTTTTATAATTCTAATGATCGAACTCCCAACTCAGATCATCAATGGCATCCACCACCATTCCCGTTCCCACGGCGATTAGAAGGATATCCTGGGCCACGCGCACAAATTTGTGCCGAGACGGCACGGGTCCCAACTGCACAAGGAGGCTCGATGGAAGATCGTGATAAATGACTTCTTTCGGCAGTGGCCGGCCGATGCCCCATTTTTTTGCCTGGCCGGGAGGCATGCAACCGTTGCCTTTTTTGGCAAGGCCGGGCGGGCAGTGGCCCTTCCGATACGCATTAGCATAATAATCATGAATATACGATCGCTGTTGTTCGTTGAAATGGCGGTGTCTCTGATCCCCGGATCTATTGCTCTCATAAGACTGATTGTGGCCGGAATTTCCTTTTTCTCCAAAACTTTCTTCTGTCTTTTTGGATTTGTTTTTCCCGCCCTTGTCGTCGTTTTTCCAAGACGGCTTCTCTGCCAGTACCGAGCCAGCAAAAAAGATTCCGACGAACATGAAAATTAGTATGTAATCCCGTTGCAAAGTAAATCGCTTCATGACTCCCCCTTATGGAAAGGATAGAACTTGTTGTTTTATGGTTTTTGCGGGTATGGTAGAAGACCCGGTCAAAATATAGGGCTTCCCTCCTGATCGGAGCAAGTATTTTGAAAAACCGAAAAAACGTTTGACTGAATCAGATTGTTCAGGATGTAAGAATCCTAACATGATGATCCGTGCAAAGCAAAGTCTTATCGCCAAACCATGCGATTCCGGTTATAATAAACTGTCACGGGTTTTCCGGGAAAAAGGCCTTTTTCCTGAATCTGTTCCGGGCAAACCTTGAGGTTGAAGGAGAGATTCCCCACCAGGATGGAAATATGGGTCTTTCCGGTGCTCCTTTCCAGGTTCAATCGTAATACCAGCCCGTGCAGAACTTCCAAGCCTTGAGCCCCTTGGGTGTCCCCCTCTAAAAAGACCTTCATCATGGCCGCAGCCTCTGAATGGGGCGGCTTGGGAGTGTGTATTTCCTGGCCGTCGGGCAGGCGCTTGCCAGTATTCCCATTGCCCAGGTCCTGCCAGGGGCCAAAAAGAATGTTTTCATTTTCTTTGTCCATCA
>VMSV01000012.1 GCA_013791935.1 Desulfobacteraceae bacterium
CATGAAGCGGGGGGCCTTGCGGGAATTCATGTTTGCGGGAACACGGACTGGTCCCTGCTTCTGGAATCCTCGGTGGATATCATCAATTTTGATGCCTATGCCTATTTTGATCGGTTTGTTCTTTATGGGGACAATGTACGAAAGTATTTGAATGCAGGGGGTATTTTGGCCTGGGGGATTGTTCCCACCCTGCTGGCCGAGGATATCGATCGTGAAACCGCGGATTCCCTGGCCCAAAATTTAAGGGGGCGGATGGAACAGTTGGGAGCCCTGGGCATCGAAAAGCAAAGGATATACGCTCAATCCCTCATCACACCCAGTTGCGGAACCGGGTCCCTGAGTGTGGAAAGGGCGCAAAAGGATTTAAGCATGACCCGGGAAATTTCCAGTTCCCTGAGGAACCGAATTTAAAGAACCTTTACAGAATCGTTAACCTTTTTATAATTTAAATTTGAGAGGATGTTATGGAGCAAAGTGACTCGTACAAAAAATTTGTAGGTGGCAAACGCTATGTCTTGGATGAAGAACTGGCTAAAATCGTGAATATCTCCATGGCCCTTGAGATGCCGCTGCTGCTGAAGGGCGAACCCGGCACGGGAAAAACCATGTTGGCCCATTCCATTGCGGAAAGCCTTGGCATGCCCCTGACGGTTCTCAATGTGAAATCCAGCATGAAGCTGGTGGAAGCCCTGTATCAATACGATACCTTAACTCGGTTGAATGACAGCCGATTCGGGGACTCCAACCGGAATGTCAGCAACATTGAAGAATACATCAAAATGGGGAAAATCGGCCAGGCGTTTGTGGCGGAAAAAAGAACCGTTCTCCTGATCGACGAAATCGACAAGGCGGATACGGACTTCCAGGATGATATGCTGGATGTTCTGGATCAGATGGAATTTGATATCATCGAGGTGGATAAAACCATCAAAGCCAAAAACAGGCCGGTGTTCATCATCACCTCCAATGCCAAAAAAGACCTGTCCGATCCGTTTCTCGGCCGGTGCAATTTCCATCACATCGCCTTTCCCGATCCCAAAATGATGCGGGAAATCATCCGGGTGCATTTTCCGAACATTGAAAATGAGCTCATGGAATATACCATTGCGGCCTTCTACCAGTTGCGGGAAGTGGACTCCATCGAGAAGAAACCGGCCACGCGAGAGTTGATCAACTGGATTCGCGCCTTGAATTCGGACAAGGATTTCAAACCCAAGTCCATTAAAGACGGAAACCTGCCGTTTCTGGGAGTTCTTTTTAAAAAGAGCGCGGATTTTGAACGGGCCTACAACCTGGTTAGCCGTAAAAAGTTGTTTTAGCCAGGGCCTTTAAGTCGGGACGGTCAAGAAGCCGATTCCGTAAGATTGGAGAAAGCCCATGTTTATCGATTTCTTTTATACCTTGAAAGATGTCGGCGTTCCGGTGACGCCCACGTCTTTTCTGTCTCTTCACAAAGCGCTTCAGAAGGGGCTGGTGCAATCCCTGGACGATTTCTACATCTCCGCAAGAACCATCCTGGTGAAAAGCGAACGGTATTTCGACCTGTTCGACCAGGTGTTTGCCCATCATTTTCATGGCGCGGAATTTCCTGAAAAAGAAGCCATGGAACTGGACGCCCTCACCCGGGCGTTAATTGAGGAATGGCTCAAGGATCCGAAGGTCCTGGCAGATCTCCTGGGGGTGGACGAATCCCAGATCGCCAAACTCACGCCGGAAGAACTGATAGAATACTTCAAGGAGCGGCTGAAAGACCAGACCGAGCGCCATGAAGGCGGAAACAAATGGATCGGAACCGGGGGAACGTC
This sequence comes from Desulfobacteraceae bacterium, assembly GCA_013791935.1. GTDB lineage: Bacteria > Desulfobacterota > Desulfobacteria > Desulfobacterales > UBA5616 > VMSV01. Next base: position 1,806 of record VMSV01000012.1, read on the forward strand.
TCCCGTGGGTCACTCGGGCCACCATCCCGAAGGAATGCGCATCGGAGGCATCTCACGGAATAAATCCGCGGTAAAAGTGGCCATGGAAAGACGGTACAAGGATTACTCCCTCGAGGGGCCTCTGACCCAGGCCATGGTGGGGGAGGCCCTGAAGCGGCTTCGCAAAATGATTGCCGATGGTCCGGCGGATCGGGTGGACGTGGATGAGACCATCTACAAAACCATGAAAAATGCCGGAGAGATTGAAATCATCTTCAAACGGGCCATGAAAGACCGGTTGAAAGTGATCCTGGCCATCGACAACGGCGGGTGGTCCATGGATCCCTATATCCCCGTGGTCCAGACCCTTTTTGATTATGCCCGGTACCAGTTCAAGGACATCAAGACTTTCTTCTTCCACAACACGATTTACGACAATTTATGGGGCGATTCTTCACGATATAAAAAGCCCCAGCCCGTGGATGAAATGATCCGGTTTGATCCGGAAACCCGGATCATCATTCTGGGAGACGCCAGCATGGCCCCCTACGAGCTGGTTTCCTCGGACGGCTCCATACACATTGAGGAGCGGATCCGAAAACCCAGCATGGACCGCTTGAAATTCCTGGCCGACACCTTTAAATACAGCGTCTGGCTCAATCCCGTGCCGGAAAGGGTGTGGCACCATACCCGGACCATCATGGAAATCAAACGGATTTTTCCCATGTTTGAATTGTCCATTGACGGGTTGGAGAAGGCCGTAAGCCACCTCAGGGGCGTGTAGTCTTTGTCCGGAGCTTGGTTTTTTGCCTCAAACGGATTTTATCTGAAACAACCGGCAGGTATTCCGCCAGAGGATTTCGCTCAGGGTTTCAGGGTCTTCCCCTCGGACCTCGGCGATTTTCAAAAGCACGGAAAGCACAAAGGCCGGTTCATTGCGGCGGAATTTGTTCCGCTGGGGCGCCGGGGTTAGGTAGGGGGCATCTGTTTCAATGAGAAGCCGGTCCACCGGGATCTGCGGAAGCAGTTTTCTGAGGTCCTCCCCCCGGGATGCCTGGGTGACAATGCCCGTGATGCCGATATGAAAGCCCAGATCCAGATATTGGGCCATTTCCTTTTTATTCCCGCTGAAGCAGTGGACCACGCCGGTCCTGGCGGGGGTATGGGAATCCTTTAATGTTTCGTAAAACCGGCCCTTGCTATCCCTTTCATGGAGGATAACCGGAAGATTCAGGGAATCCGCAAAGTCCAGTTGCCTTAAAAACCATTTTTCCTGATCAGCCCGTGGAGAAAACATCCGGTTGAAATCCAGGCCGGTTTCTCCCCAGGCCCGGACCTTTGGGTTTTTCGCCAGGTCCATGAGCTCATCCATCACGGTGTCGGAACAGGTTTTTGCATCATGGGGATGGACCCCCACCGAGGCGTAAAGGCCTTCAAAACGGCAAGCAATTTCCACGGCCTTCCGGGAGCTTTCCAGATGGGTCCCCACGATCATGGCCGAAAGAACGCTGTTGTCTCTTGCCCGTTCGATAACTTCGTTCATATCCTCTTCATAGGATGGATCATCCAGATGGCAGTGGCTGTCAAAAAGTTTCAATATGTCCTCCGGGAAAAGGGCTCTGGATCAAATCCAGTTCAAAAAAATTACATAACCATTCGCTGCCCGTGAATCAACATAATTCCAAGCAGCGATATAGAGCTTGATCAAGTTTTGACACTTATGCTATGGGGAGCCATGTTCTTAACTGCCTATAATGATACGATTCACGCCCCATCAATCGTTTAAGACCCATTTGAGTTTAATAGACTGCGGAGGTGTTTCATGTTTAAAATCGTAAAACGAGAGGAAATGGCCGAAGGCACGGTGGTGCTCAATGAGATCGAAGCGCCACTCATCGCCAAAAAGGCAAAACCCGGCCAGTTTGTGATCCTGAAAGCCGATGAAACCGGGGAAAGAATCCCCTTGACCATGGCGGATACGGACCCTGAAAAAGGCACCATCACCATTATCTATATGGTGGTGGGCAAATCCACGGCCCTGTTTCGGGATTTGAAGGTCGGCGAAGGCTATATGGATGTGATCGGCCCCTTGGGAAAACCCACCCACCTGGAGAAGGTGGGAAAGGTCGTGTGCGTAGGAGGTGGCACCGGTGTGGCCGTGCTGCACCCCATCACCCGTGGATTGAAGCAGGCGGACAATGATGTGATTTGCATCATCGGGGCCAGAACCAAAAATCTGCTGATTCTGGAAGACCAGATGAGAGCGGCGTCCCACGATCTGAGAATCTGCACCGACGACGGGTCCTACGGGCATCACGGGTTTGTCACGGAAGTCCTGAAAGAGGTGTTGGAAAAGGGGGGCGTGGATCTGGTGGTGGCCATCGGCCCGGTTCCCATGATGAAGTTCGTTTCTAAAATGACCAAAGAATATAACGTGAAAACCATTGTGAGCTTAAACCCCATTATGGTGGATGGCACTGGCATGTGCGGCGGATGCCGGGTTTCCATCGGCGGAAAGTCCCAGTTTGCCTGTGTGGACGGCCCTGAATTCGACGGCCACCAGGTGGACTATGACGAATTGATGAACCGCCTGGCGGCCTACAAGGAAGATGAAAAGGAATGTTTTGAGGGATACTGCAGGATGAAAGGGGAATAATTCTCTGCCGCATTAAACCGCTGGCTTAATAAGAACATGACCCAAATGCTCACCCGGAGTTGGAGGATATAATGGCTGAACAAGAAGCAAAAAAAGAGAAAACACCCAGGCAATCCATGCCGGAACAGGACCCCCTGGTTCGAAAAAGGAATTTTGATGAAGTTCCCACGGGCTATACTCAGGAAATGGCCATTGCCGAAGCCGGCAGATGCATTCAATGCAAAAAACCCGGTTGTGTCACCGGCTGCCCGGTGGAAGTGGACATCCCCGGTTTTATCAAGCACATTCATGAGGGCGATTTTAAAGGAGCCATTCGGAACCTTTGGGGGAAAAATAGTTTACCCGCCGTCTGTGGCCGCGTATGCCCCCAGGAGGTCCAATGTGAAGGGGTGTGCATCCTTGCCAAAAAAGGAGACCCGGTTGCCATCGGGAATCTGGAACGGTTTGCTGCGGATTTTGAACGGATGAACGGGACCGGCGAGTTGCCCCCCAAACAACCACCCACCGGTAAAAGAGTGGCAGTGGTGGGGTCCGGGCCCTCGGGCTTGACCGTGGCCGGAGACCTTATCATCAAAGGTCATGAGGTGACTTTGTTTGAAGCCTTTCACCGGCCCGGCGGAGTGCTGGTTTACGGAATCCCGGAGTTTCGACTGCCCAAGGACATCGTCTTCTCCGAAGTGGGGTTTCTGGAAAAGCTGGGGGTCACGCTGGAATGCAATGCCGTGGTGGGCAGAACCGTTTCCCTGGATGAGCTGTTTGAAGAGGGGTATGATGCCATCTTTTTAGGGGTGGGTGCGGGCCTTCCCAAATTTTTAGACGTTCCCGGGGAAAACGCCATCGGAATTTTAAGCGCCAATGAATATCTCACCCGGGCCAACCTCATGAAAGCCTACCGATACCCCGAATACGACACC
>VMSV01000035.1 GCA_013791935.1 Desulfobacteraceae bacterium
GAAGGTCATTGCAGTGTAAAAGTAGCAAAAAAAGAATATAAAAATAACGTATAATAATTCATAGGTTATCTTTCCAGGGCTTATGGCATCGGCAATGCCTTTCATCCAGGAAATATTGATGAAATTTGCAAGTGTTGCAGGAAACATGATGATTGATGAAGCAAAAATAGGCGGAATTACGCCAGAAGTATTCACCTTTAAGGGCAAGTGGGTGCTTTGTCCCCCATACATTCTTCTACCCACAACTCTTTTGGCGTATTGGATCGGTATTCTTCTTTGGCCTTGCTCTACGAAAATAATGAGACCTACAACCCCAACCATTAGAATCACCAGGAAGATGGCCAGAAAAAGGTTCATCTCGCCTGCGGACAAAAGCTGAAAAGAATTCATAATCGCGCCCGGCAATCTCGTTACAATACCGGCGAAGATGATCAGGGAAATACCGTTTCCGATTCCCCTTTCTGTGATCTGCTCTCCTAACCACATGATAAAAGCAGTGCCAGCCGTAAGCGTTATAACCGTCATAAGCCGGAATTCCCAGCCAGGGAAGAGAACTACGGGAGCACCACCAGGGGAGGTCATATTTTCAAGTCCGACGCTAATGGCAAAGCCTTGAATGATGCTTAAAACTACCGTTCCATACCGGGTGTACTGGGTAATTTTTTTTCTTCCCTGCTCTCCCTCTTTGGACAATCGTTCAAGATGTGGAATGGTCACGGTCAGGAGCTGCAGAATAATGGACGCAGAGATGTAAGGCATAATCCCAAGGGCAAAAACCGACAACTGCTCTAATGCTCCACCGGAAAACATATCAAACAGGTTTAGCAAAGTCCCCTGAGCCTTATCAAAGATGGCTTTCAGCGCAATACCATCAATCCCCGGTGTAGGAATATTAACACCCACTCGGTAAACCACCAGCAATCCCAGTGAAAAAAGAATTCGTTTCTTTAATTCCGGTATTTTAAATATATTCTGGAACCCTGAACCAACCATAATTAGATGACCTCTATTTTCCCGCCGGCCTTCTCGATTTTTTCCTGTGCACTTTTGCTCACGGCATGAACTCTAACCGTGAGCGCAGAGTTTATATCTCCTTTACCCAATAGCTTGATACCATCGCAAAAACCTTTAATCAAACCTGCATCGGACAGGGCTTTCCCATCAACAATGGTCCCATTTTCAAATTTATTAAGGTCCTGGAGATTTACAACCAGTATTTTTTTCTTAAAAATGTTCGTAAACCCGCGCTTCGGCAGTCGCCTGTGTATCGGCATCTGACCGCCTTCATATCCTGGTCGAACACCGCCTCCGGAACGAGAGTTGAGGCCTTTGCTGCCCCTTCCGGCTGTTTTTCCCCACCCTGATCCAACTCCCCGGCCTTTTCGGTTCCTTGATTTTTTGGAGCCTTCCGCTGGTTTCAATTCATGTAGCTTCATCTATATTTCCTCAGCCTTTACGAGATGTGAGACATTCCTTACCATCCCTCTGATTGAGGGCGTATTTTCAAGTTCAACGGTCTTGTTTAATCGGGTAAGGCCCATTCCACGCAACACTTTTCTCTGCTTTTCGGGCCTGCCGATAACGCTTCTGATAAGAGTTACTTTTAATTTAGCCATTTTTCTACCTCTATATATCTTCAGGACGAAGACCGCGTCGTTTCGCGACCATATTGATATTTTCAAGATTCTTCAACCCGTTGACCGTTGCTTTTACAACGTTATGAGGATTGTTAGAACCCAAACATTTTGTCAGGATGTTTTGAACCCCGACTGCCTCAAGTACTGCCCTAACCGCTCCTCCGGCAATTAAGCCTGTTCCTTGGGAAGCGGGTTTCAATAGAACTCGGCCAGCACCGAATTTTCCTATAATTTCAAATGGAATTGTACCCTCAACCAGGGCTACGTCGACCATATTTTTCTTTGCTTGTTCCACACCCTTACGTATTGCTTCCGGAACTTCCCCAGCCTTTCCAAGCCCAAAACCAACCCGGCCTGCACCATCACCCACAACAACGATTGCACTGAAGCTGAAACGCCGGCCTCCCTTTACAACTTTAGCAACCCTGCTGATATGTACAACTTTATCTATAAATTGGCTTTCGGCTTTATCCTGGTTTAACAAGGGTATTTCCTCCTTCGAACTTCAAAAACGTTTTGGTTAAAAATCCAGGCCCCCCTCACGAGCACCCTGAGAAACGGCCTTTATTCGTCCATGGTACAAGAATCCGTTGCGGTCAAAAACAACCTTACGTATTCCCTTTTCAATCGCCTTTTCAGCTAGGATCTTTCCAATGTAAGTGGCCATGGCGGTTTTGTTCACAGGTGTTCCTGATTGAGCGAGTGTTTTTGCTGAATTTTCCAGGCTTGATGCCGATACAATTGTGTGCCCTTGGACATCGTCTATAATCTGTGCATAAACGTGTTTGGCACTTCTGAAAACGCTCAGTCTCGGCCTCTCACCCGTACCGTGAATCTTTTTTCTGATTCTGCCTTTTTTCTTTATTCGCGCCTGTGTTTTTATTTTAGCAGATGGCATTCTTAACTCATCCTTATTTTGTGATAATCAGGTAATATTTTTTTGCCCGTAATAAACGGCCCTACTTGGTTCCGGTCTTTCCGGCCTTCTTTTGTATTTTTTCTTCTAAATATTTGACTCCTTTGCCTTTATAAGGCTCGGGGGGTCGTATTCTCCGGATGGATGCCGCTACCTGCCCTAGCTTTTCTTTGTCAATTCCGCTTAATTTAACAGTATTGTTTTTATCAATCTCTGCAGAGATACCCTCCGGTAAGGCAAAATCAACAGGATGAGAAAAACCAAGGTTAAAAATAATATTATTTCCTTTGGCTTCAGCTCGGTATCCTATTCCATTGATCTCAAGGATTCTTTCGAAACCTTTTGATACCCCAACGACCATATTATCAACAATACTTCTAGTCATCCCTTGGAGAGCTTTAACTTTTCTATCATCGTTTTTCAACACAACGTTGATGGCCCCATCTTCTATACTAAGATCAAGATCCGGATGAATGGTCCGAGAAAGAATTCCTTTAGCCCCTTGAACAGTGAGCTTTTTTTCAGAATAAGTTACCTTAACTTTCTCAGGAACCAGTATTGGTTTTTTCCCTATGCGAGACATATGGCACTCCCTTTTTACCAAACATTACAGATCAGCTCGCCGCCCATGTTTTCTTTTTTGGCTTTCTTATCTGTCATGATTCCTTTTGAGGTGGACAGAATGGACACACCCATTCCGTTTAAAATCGGTTTTATGTCCTTGGCTTTAACATAAACACGCCGACTGGGCTTACTCACCCTTTGCAGCCCGACAATTGCGTTTTTATTTCCATCCGCGTATTTTAAGTAAAGCCGTAAAACGCCTTGCTTATCGTCTTGAATAAACTTGAAGTTTTTAATATAACCCGCTTCGGTCAAGACTTTGGTTAAATCGGTTTTAAAATTTGACCCTGGAATATCCACGCTGTTGAACTTTGCCTTGGCTGCGTTTCTTATTCTTGTCAACATATCAGCAATTGGATCGCTCATTGCCATGATTCTCTCCGTTATTTATATTCTTTTATAGTTGCCTTAATTTTTCGGAATCGCTTAAACATTGTCTTTTCTTATTCAAACCATCCGAATGTTATTATAGCAAAACAATTTGTTTTACCAGCTTGACTTAGTTACGCCCGGAAGTTTGCCCTGGGATGCAAGCATTCTAAAACAAATTCTGCAAATCCCGAACTTTCTGATAAACGCCCTTGGCCTGCCGCATATGGGACATCTGTTATAGGCCCTGACCTTAAATTTTGGATCTTTTTCCGCCTTAATTCTAAGCGCTTTCCTTGCCAAATCTTCCTCCTTTGCTGACTTCCACAGCCTGTGCCGGCCTAAACCCTTTCAGAGTTCTGGTATTATTTCTAATTTCTGAAAGGCATCCCCATTAGTTTCAGCAGTTCTTTTCCTTCCTCGTCGCTTTTTGCCGAGGTAATGACGGAAACATTCAGCCCTTTTACTTTGTCAATTCTATCATATTCAATTTCAGGGAAAATAATCTGCTCTTTTACACCTAATGTGTAATTGCCTCTGCCATCAAAGGCCTTTCCAGACACCCCTTTAAAATCTCTAACTCTCGGTAAAGCAATATTGACGAGTTTATTAAAAAAATCATACATCCTCTGGCGACGTAATGTCACCATGCAACCGATGGGCATACCCTCCCGCAGTTTGAAGGCAGCGATGGATTTTTTTGCTCTCGTGATTACCGGACGCTGTCCTGCGATCATCATAAGCTCTTCAACGGCGGAATCCATTATCTTTATATTATGAATGGCTTCTCCCAAGCCCATATTAAGAACAACTTTTTCAATCCGCGGGACCTGCATAATATTCTTATACTGATAGGTTTCCATCAGTTTAGGAACTACTGTTTCATGGTAATATTTCTTTAGATGTGACATTTAATCCTCCGGCCGTCCCTTACGAATCGATGACTTCATTACATTTACCGCAAATACGCACTTTTTTCCCATCATCTAAATACTTCATTTTAATGCGAATTGGCGTCATGCATTTGTTACACATCAGCATAACATTGGCCACATCAACAGGCGATTCGGATTCAATGATTCCTCCTTGCCTGTTTTTCATATTGGCTTTCGTATGGCGCTTAATAATGTTAACCTTCTCAACCAGTATTCTGTTTTTCTTTCTATCAACCTTAAGAACCTTACCGATTTTATCTTTGTCTTTTCCGGCAGTGATCTTTACTTTATCATCCTTTTTAATACTTATTCTATTCTCCATGATGATTCTATTCTCCAATAGAGCGGGCGACTTTAGATTACTTCAGGGGCCAAAGAAATGATTTTCATAAATTTTTTGGCTCTCAATTCCCTTGCCACGGGACCAAAGATTCGGGTCCCTATGGGCTCATTGCCCCCGGTAATTAAAACAGCGGAATTATCATCAAATCTGATATAAGATCCATCCGGTCGCTTGATTTCCTTCTTGGTCCGGACAACTACTGCCTTATGAACATCTCCCTTTTTAACTTTGGCGTTCGGAATGGCCTCTTTTACGGAAACCACGATGATATCCCCAACTCCTGCATAACGCCTTTTGGACCCACCAAGCACTTTTATGCAGTAAACTACTTTGGCACCGGAATTGTCCGCCACAGTCAATCTTGTCTCTGATTGAATCATCTCGTTATTTTCCTGTTCTCATCAAAGCGCTTTTGAAAGAATCTCACTCACGCGCCATTTTTTGGTTCTGCTTAAGGGCCTTGATTCTGTGATTCGAACTTTATCCCCGATTTTGCATGAATTAGCTTCGTCGTGAGCAGAAAACTTGGATCTGCGTCGAATGTACTTGTGATACAATGGGTGTTTTACCAATCTCTCCACAAGAACAACAACCGTTTTATCCATTCTATCGCTAACGATCGTTCCAAATAATTCTTTTCTTTGTCCTCTGGTTTCCATAACTAAAATTGTTCCATTTTCTGTTGCCGGGGGTTATTCTTTGCCAGCTTCTTTTATGATGGTTTTTATCCTGGCGATATCCCTTTTGACCTGCTCAATTTTTCTGTTGTTTTCAAGTTGGCCAATCGTATTTTGGAAGCGAAGATTCAGCAGCTCTTCCTTAAGGTCCTTCACTTTTTGAGCCTTTTCTTCTACACTAAATGCCCTGATTTCATTGGTTTTCATTTATCTTCGCTCCTCTCAATGAATCTGGTTTTTAGTGAAAGCTTATGTGAAGCGAGCCTTAAAGCTTCTTGGGCGACCTCCCTTGTCACGCCTTCCATTTCATAAAGAATTCTACCGGGTCGAATGACCGCCACCCAACCTTCAGGAGCGCCTTTACCTTTACCCATCCTTACTTCAGCCGGTTTTTTTGTAAAAGGCTTATCCGGGAATATGCGTATCCACATTTTTCCGCCGCGCTTTGCGTGTCTGGTCATGGCAATTCTTGCAGCTTCTATTTGCCGACTGCTGAGCACACCGCACTCAACGGCCTGAAGTCCATATGCACCGAAACTAAGAAGATTGCCGCGATGAGCAGCCCCTTTCATTCGACCTTTTTGTTGTTTTCTGTATTTTACTTTTTTAGGACTTAGCATTGTCCATATCTCCTATTTCTTGCTTCAACTCTCTATCTGAGTCTGGTCTTTCTTCAATATCTCGCCTTTGAAAATAAAAACTTTTACCCCTACAAGCCCGTAAGTGGTTTTGGCTTCGGCAAAACCGTAATCAATATCCGCCCTTAAGGTGTGCAGAGGTACTCTGCCTTCCCGATATTGTTCGGTCCTTGCCATTTCCGCTCCGCCTAAGCGACCCGAGCAGATAACCTTTACACCTTCAGCGCCAAACCGTAAGGCCGACTGTATTCCACGCTTCATAGCGCGCCTGAAGGCTACCCTTCGCTCGATCTGTAGAGCAACATTTTCTGCCATGAGCTGGGCGTCTATTTCAGGTTTTCGAACTTCCTGAATATCAATCGTAATCTCGTGTGAAACAACC
>VMSV01000228.1 GCA_013791935.1 Desulfobacteraceae bacterium
AAGAAACCCTGGCCTACGCTCATCGTGTTGCCGAAAGTTACCTCTTGGATCCGCTTAGGGTGAAAATGACCAAATTCTCCATCAATCATGCCGCAGATGCCATGGGATTTACCACTGAGCTGGAAGCTGCGTACAACCATTATTGCCTGATCCGGGGTCTTGAGACCAGAGAGCTCCCGCATCCGGACCAGGGCGGACTGGCCCGTGTGAGTCAGGCGATGGAAAATCTGGAGAAAACAAAATCATGGCTGGACACTGTTCAAAATAGAAAAAATCCATAGGTAAAATCAGAGCCGTAGCGCATAGTTTGAAATGAGGAAAAAAAGTGAAATTCCAAGTATCGGTTGCCGAGAGGTGATCTTTTTGACATAATACCGAGGAATTTTTCTAATGCTGAATTTGACGGGAACATCATGGTGTTATTCAATAAACATGAAAGTCGTAATAAACATGAAGAAGCTCTTTTTGAAACGCATTGATGACATTGGAATTATACATGTTTCATCTTTTCTGCTTTTAATGTTGCTGATGGTTTGCGTCCTATCCTGCAGTGGGAAAAAGGAGGAAACCGAAAACTATGATACCCATGCTTCCGGCCCTTTTTATCGATTCGTTCCGGGGTCGGACGGAATGCTTGAAAGGGCCGAGAAAATTGAATTACCTTCGGAAATGAATGCCGAGAGCATTTTGAAGGTCTTGGGGGAGGATCTGGCTCAAACCTATTTTGCAGAAAATCCTTCAGGCGAAAAAACCGGCATAGGATTTGACATTCTCACAATTTCAGAGATTGAATCAGCGGGCCGTTCCTACCGCGTTGCCGTGATCAACATGGTGGATCAAAAGGAAGATGCCCTTCATCACTTTTTTCAAGGCTCTTACGGGGGGCAGGTGACTTTTTACATGATTGCCGCAACGCTAATGCAGGCCCAGAACCATCCGCCCCTGGTGGACGGCATGATCCTTCAATACAACGGTGAGGCGTTTCCGAAACTGGATCACATTAATTTCCAGGGCATCGTGGTTCCCGGAACGGTTTCAGCCATGGCGAAATCCACCATCTACCGGAGCTTTGAAAATCCATAAAGGGGAATTCGCTGGAAATGATGAAAACGGTTGCTCAAATATTTTGCCTGGCCGGAATGATGTTCCTCACCGGTTCTTGCTCTGTGCGGAAAATGGTCATTCATGAAATGGCCGAAATGACGGTAGAAAGTATGGCGGTCTTTGAAGAGGACAGCAACCTGGATCTTATTGAAAATGCCCTTCCTTCTAATATGAAGCTTTTGGAAGTGATGCTGGAAAAAGATCCCGGGAATAAAAACTTGCTCGAGGTTCTTGCGCGAATGTACGGGAGTTATGGGTTTGCATTTTACGAAACCCGGTTGGAGGCACTTTCCATGGCTCCGGAGGTTGATATGACCGATGTCGTCTCTTTTCCTGACACAAACGTCCCACGCATGAGGAAAGCCTTGGAGCAGGTCTATTTAAAAGGATTGGACTATGCAGTGCGGGCCTTGGCAATTCGTTATGAAAACTGCCGGGATCAACTGAAAACCATGGATACTACCGAGGATTTTATCAGGACATTGACTCTGAAGGATGTACCGGCCCTTTTCTGGTATGGGTTCAACCTGGGAGGGTATGTGAACCTGAACCGGGATTCTGTTTCAGCCCTTGCAATGGTGCCTCTGGTAGAAAAAGCCATGAACCGTGTTGTTGAGCTGGACCCGGATTATTTCAATGCAGGCGCCCATCTTTATCTGCTGGCCTTTCATGGTTCCAGGTCACCCCTGATGGGCGGGAATCCCGAGGCGGCAAGACTGCATTATGAAGAGTTGAGAAAGAGGGCAGGGCAGGAATATCTTCTGGCCGATGTATTTTATGCCAGGTATTATTTATACCAGAGTCAAGACCGGGAAGCCTTTGAGAAACTGCTGAACCGGGTTCTGGAGACAAAGGACGAAAAGAAATATGCCTTGATGAATCAGGTGGCCCGGATCCGGGCCGGGATTTATCTCAAAGCCATGGATGATTTATTCCCGTGATCCTGCCAAAGGAAAATAAATGAAATTTTCAATCCATAAAATAAAAAGCCTGTTTTTGTTTATTTCTGTTTTTATCCTGGTGCCTGTTTCGTACGTGTATCCGGAAAACACGGTGATCAAAACCGCTTTGATCACCCCTGAAGGAAGCGCCTGGACCAATTTGCTGGTTTTAATGTCCAAGGAAGTTTCGGATAAAACCAACGGGGAAGTGACCTTTAAAATTTACGCCGGAGGGGTGAGTGGCGATGAACTGGATGTGATCCGGAAAATGAAGGCAAACCGGATACATGCCGCAGGGTTTTCAGGGGTGGGGATGGGGGTTATTCTTCCGGAATTCAGAATTCTGGAAGCCCCTATGCTGTATCAAGACTATGGAGAAGTGGACTTGATCAAGGAAAAATACCGGGAAAATTTTTCTTCGGATTTGGAGAAGCAGGGGTTTGTGCTGCTGGGTTTTGCGGAAGCCGGGTTTGTTTATCTTTTTTCAAAAACCGATATTTCCAGCCCTTCCTGGACAACCAGGGCCAAGATGTGGACCTGGACAGGGGACCCGGTGTCGGAAAATTTCTTTCAATCCAATGGGATTAAAACCTATCCCCTGCACCTTGCCGATGTCAATACAGGACTTGAAACCGGCATGATCGATTCCTTTTATTCCCCACCATTGGCGGCTGTGGCTTTTCAATGGCACGCAAAGATCCGGTATATGCTGGATTGCCCCATGGTTAATTCTTCCGGGGCTCTGATCCTGAAAAAGGAGGTTTATGATAAAATCTCCCCGGGAAACCAGACCATTTTAAAAAACACAGCCCGGAAATATTGCGACCAACTGATTCAAACCACAAGAAAAGATAACCTGGATGCGATTATAATCATGGCGGAGGGCGGGGTGAAGATCATCAACCCCACACAGGAGCAGGTCCAAGGGTTCAGGAATAACGCCAAAGCCTCTTACGGACGCAACATTCCTTCCCTGTATTCCCTTGAGCTTTTAACCGATATTCAGGATACTCTGGGAAAAAACAGAGCGCCGGATTCCCGAACCAAGGCAGAAAAACCTTGAGGCTAATCCATGAAAACCCTTGCCAGGTTTGATCAAATTTTAGAGCGTCTGGAAAAGAAAGCGATTGTTTTTATCTTTTCCCTGCTGGTGCTGATGATCCTTTTCAATGTGTTGACTCGGAACATCTTTCAAATCTCCTTTCAGGCAATTTTTGAGTTTTCGCCCGCTTTTGTTCTGTGGCTGGCCCTATTGGGGTCTTCCCTTGCCCTTAAGAGTAACCGGCATATCAAAATCGAGGTTTGGCTTCGGTTTCTTTCCCACCGGTTCCGGTATTTCGCCCGGGTCATCACATCGGTTTTCGGCATGGTCATCACCGGATTGCTGTTCTATGCTTCCCTGGAATTTGTGGCCAACGAAATTTCTATTTTCCAATGGAAAGGCATGTTCACACTGGTTTTCCCCTGGTTTTTTCTGGCGGCATTTTTTCGGTTCTTTTTAAAAGCCTTTTCTTTAGAAAACAAACCCACCTGAGCATAATATGAGCCTATTCACCATCGTCCTGTTCATCATCCTGATTATGGCTTTGCTGGAAGCTCCCCTGTTTACCGTTATCGCAGGCTTGGCCCTGGCCTGTTTTTATCTTTCGGATTTTGACTTCCAGTCCATCCAGATGGTTGTGATCGAAGCGAACCGCCTGGCCTCCATGCCAGTTCTGGTGGCCTTGCCTCTGTTCACCTTTGCCGGGTTCCTGCTCACGGAAACCAACGCACCAAAGCGCATGATGGATTTTATGCAGGCCCTGCTGGGATGGATACCCGGAGGACTTGCCATTGCAGCCCTTTGCTCCTGTGCTTTTTTTACCGCCATCACCGGCGCCAGCGGCGTGACCATCGTGGCCCTGGGGGGACTTTTGTATCCTGTCCTGCTTCAAAATAAATACGAAGAGCCCTTCACCCTGGGATTGCTCACCACTTCCGGAAGCCTGGGCCTGCTGTTTGCTCCAAGTCTTCCCATCATCTTGTACGGCGTTGTGGCCAGGGAGGACATTTCGAGCCTATTCAAGGCCGCCGTGATCCCCGGTATTTTGCTGATTCTTATCCTGTCTCTCTATGCCATGGTCCATGACCGTAAGGTTTTTAGGCAAAGACCAGGGTATGGAAAACCCTCCTGGATCGATTTGAAACAAACGTTCATGACCGGAATCTGGGACTGGCCCATGATCTTGATTCTCATCGCAGGGGTTTACGGCGGATTTGTTACCATTGCCGAAGTGTCGGCCGTTGTTCTCACTTATATTGTGGTTGTGGAATGCTTTATCCTGAAGGAAGTTAATTTTGTTAAACAGATTCCCGGGATCATTCTGGAAAGCGTTAAGCTATCCGGTGCCATCATCCTTATTCTGGCCATGTCCCTGGCATTCACGGGTTATCTGGTGGAAGAACAGATTCCCAACCGGATTCTGGATTTTTTGCGGAACATGACTGAAAACAAGTATGTTTTCCTTGGGGGATTAAACCTGTTTCTTCTGGCTGTGGGCTGTATGATGGATATTTTTTCCGCCATAGTGATCATTGTTCCCATCATGGTGCCGGTGGCCATGACCTATGGTATTGACCCCATTCATCTGTGCATGATTTTTCTTGTGAATCTTGAGATCGGTTATTCCACACCCCCGGTGGGGATCAATTTATTCATCTCCAGCCTGAAATTCGGAAAACCCGTGACCCTTCTGTACAGGAGTTCCCTGCCGTATCTGGCCCTGCTCCTCGCCGCCTTGCTTATGATAACCTATATACCTGAAATCAGTCTTTTTCTTGTTCGCTAACCCTGGATGAAAACCGGGTGTCATTCCTTGGAAATGTTTTTCCCGGATTTTTATTTATATTGATATGCCAATTGAATTTCTGTATAAAACCGAATTCATAAAGAGGGGCCGTTAAATGATCGGCGGTACTGTAAATGTTAAAAACATTAGTAAATATTTTGATTCCGCCCGGGTTTTAAATGATATTTCCATTGAAATTAAATCCGGCGAATTTTTCTCGCTCCTGGGCCCTTCGGGCTGCGGTAAAACCACCCTGCTTCGGATCATCGCCGGGTTTGAAATGCCTACCTCCGGGGACCTGCTTTTGGATGAAGAAAGTGTTCTCAGCAAGCCCCCAAACCAGCGCCATGTGAACACCATCTTTCAGAATTACGCCCTGTTTCCCCACCTTTCCGTATTTGAGAATGTGGCATTTTCCCTTCGCCTGAAAAAACTGGATAAAAAAACCATTCAGAACAAGGTAGAAGAATATGTGGGCCTGGTCCAACTTCAGGATCATATTGGAAAATATCCGGCCCAGCTTTCGGGGGGACAGAAGCAGCGGGTGTCCATCGCAAGGGCTCTGATCAATGAACCCCGAGTTCTTTTGCTGGATGAACCCCTAAGCGCCCTGGATGCCAAACTGAGGCACGAACTCCTGGTGGAACTGGACAGGATTCATGACATCATCGGCATTACCTTTATATATGTGACCCACGACCAGGAAGAGGCCATGAGCGTTTCCGACCGGATTGCCGTGATGAAAGACGGTGTTTTTCTCCAGATCGGAACCCCCTTTGAAATTTATGAAAGTCCTTCGGATCTGTTTGTGGCGGATTTTATCGGTGCTTCCAATACCATTCAAGGAAAAGTGGTCGAAATTTATGAGAAATACGCTCGAATCAATACGCCGGAACTGGGGGAGATCCTGGTGGACCTGGATAAGCCCCTGAAGGCCAAAGACCATGTGGTGGTGACCCTCAGGCCGGAAAAGATGCATATTTCAAAACATTGCCCCTCCCTTGATGCCCCCAAGGTGAATTGCGTTTCCGGAACCGTGGAGCAAATGATTTATACCGGGAGCCATACCCGGTTTGTTGTCAAAACCGACCAAGGGTTTGAATTTAAAATCTTCAAGCAGCACGCCCAGTATTTTACCACGGAAGAACCCATTACCTGGGAGGACCGGGTTTATATCTGGTGGAATGCCGATGACAGTTTCATCGTTGAGGTCAAACACCCATGATGAAAAATTACGGACAGCGTTATACGTATGCCATGCTTTTCTGGTTGACCGTTTTTTTTGTGTTTCCATTTCTGATCATCCTGGTGGGGAGTTTCCTTAAAAAAGGTCTCTACGGGGGATTTGAATTTGAATTTTCCCTGGCAGCCTACACTTCCCTGTTTTCAGGAACCATGAAGAAGGTTACCTTGAACACCCTTTTTGTCAGCGTGGCCACCACGGTGTTAACCGTAGCCATGGCCATTCCTTCAGCGTATTATATTGCCCGTTCTCCCCATAAGGAAAAGCTTCTTTTCCTGGTGATCATTCCCTTCTGGACCAATTTCCTGATTCGGATATTTGCCTGGATCGCCATTCTGGGGAACAACGGTCTGGTAAATTCCTTCCTCATCAGCCTGGGTGTTTTCAATGCGCCGGTTCAGCTTTTATATAACCGCTGGGCAATAATTTTGATCATGATTTACACGTCTCTTCCTTTTGCCATTCTGCCCCTCTATGCCATCATAGAAAAATTCGACTTTTCCCTGTTGGAAGCAGCCAGGGACCTGGGGGCTACCAAATGGCAGTCGGTTTACAAAATCCTGATCCCCCTGATTATTCCGGGGATTACCACGGCCGTCTTGTTTACGTTTATTCCAGCCTTCGGCAACTTCGCCATTCCGGATATCGTCGGCGGCAATGATATTCGCATGCTGGGTAATATCATCAATGAAAAGTTGAAAACCGCCAGGAACTGGCCTGCCGCCTCCTCCATTTCCATGGTGCTGACCCTGATTTCCGTTTTTATGGTCCTGATGTTCAATAGGATCACCGCTTCCAGAGACAGTCAGCAAAAGACGGAGACCTGAAATGAAAAAATCCTTAAGCCCTTCAACGGAAAAGCATCGCGTGTCCCTGGCTTTCTTTATCCTGACCATGGTCTTTTTTTATGCGCCCCTGGTGATTCTCATCATTTTTTCGTTTAACGAGGGCCGGTCCATGAATTTCACCGGTTTTTCATTCAAATGGTACAAGGAATTGTTTTTCAATTCCTCCAAATTATGGGGTTCGTTTTCCAACACCCTCATCATCGCCCTGGTTTCAGCCCTGGTATCCACGGTCATCGGAACCCTGGGGGCCATCGGGATTTACTGGTATCATTTTAAAATGAAAAAATACCTGGAGGTGATTTCCTATCTTCCCATTATTCTCCCGGAAATCATCATCGGCGTTTCCATGCTGATGTTTTTTGCAGGCATTGGCCTGCCCCTGGGGTTGTTCACCATCATTATCGCCCACATCACCTTCAATATTCCCTATGTTCTTTTCATCGTCATGGCCCGCCTGGCTGAATTTGATTACACGGTGATCGAGGCAGCCTATGACCTGGGGGCAACGGAGATGGATGCCCTGCGCAAGGTGATCATTCCCATGTGCATGCCGGGAATCCTCTCCGGGTTTTTAATAGCCGTTACCCTTTCCATCGATGATTTCGTCATCACGTTTTTCGTCACCGGACCCGGGGCCTCAACCCTTCCGCTCCATATCTATTCCATGTTGAGGTTCGGACTCTCGCCGGTTATCAATTCCCTGTCCGTGATTCTGATTGCAGGGAGCCTCTTGATGGCTTTTACCTCGAGAAGGCTTTTCCGATACATGTTTAAATGAAAAAGGTTCACTGTTTTACTGAAATAACAAATCCAAACCATCAAAACGAAGAAAAGGAGAAAAATATGAGAAAGATCATCATCTGGTTTACCTGTATGATAGCTGCATTTTCTTGTATAAGCTGCGGAGAAAAGAAACAGGAGAAGCAGAAGCTTTATATTTATAACTGGACCTATTACACACCGGATGAAGTGATCAAGGGCTTTGAGGAAAAATTCAATGCCAAGGTGGTTTATGATGAATTCGCGTCCAACGAAGAGATGTTTGCCAAGTTCAAAGCCGGAGCAACGGGCTATGACATCACCTTTCCCTCTGCTGATTACACCTCCATCATGATCAAGGAAGGCATGCTGGAAAAAATCGACAAAACCAAAATACCGAACTTCAAGAACATTGACCCGGAACTCATCAGCGGCATTGAATACGATCAAAACTGCGAATACTCCGTCCCTTACATGAAAGGGGCTTCCGGCATCGCGGTAAACCGAAAACTGGTGAAAGATTATGAGAAGGACATGAGCATTTATCTCAAGCCGGAACTCAAAGGAAGAATGACCCTGCTGGATGATATGCGGGAAGTCATGGGCCTGGCCCTGAAGGCGAATGGTTTTTCAGTGAATTCGGTGAATCCCGCAGAACTGGATATTGCAAAAAACCTCATCCTGAAATGGAAGGAAAACATCCTGAAATTCGACGCAGAGTCTTTTGGAAAAGGTTTTGCCTCGGGGGAATTCTGGGTGGTTCAGGGGTATGAGGAAAATATTTTTTCCGAATTGGAAGAATCGGCAAAGGCGGACACGGATTTTTTTATTCCCAAAACCGGCGGCCCATATTACATTGATTCCATGGTGATCCTGAAGGATGCCAAAAACAAGGACCTGGCCCATGAATTCATCAATTATATTCATGACCCCCAAACCTATGCCAAATTTGTGGATGCTTTCGGATTCCCATCCATCAACGTCCCGGCAAGGAAAATTCGCACGGGAAAACCGGTTTATACGGAGGAGGATCTGAAAAACTGCGAGCTGAAACTGGATCTCGGGGAAAAGCTTGAAATGTACAACAAAATCTGGGAGGATATAAAAGTGAATTGACAAGTCCTGCAAAATAAGGAATGAAAAGGTTGAACGTTCCTTGTTGTCATTTGTTTAAAGATCTGGTTAAACAAAAATTTCAGAGCGTGAATAAGCGATGAAAGACCAAGTAACTTAATTTTTTAAAAGGAGGAAATAGTTTTATGAAAGAATGCGTCGTTGTAGATGGGGTAAGGAGCCCAAACTTTCGTGCACATGCTGAAAAAGGATGGGCAAGAAATTTAAGGATCGATGAAATATTAACCCAGGTTTACGAAGGACTTTTTGCAAAAAATCCTAAAGTGAAACCCGAGGATGTGGATGCGCTGTTCTGCGGTTCAGCCAATCAGTCCGGCCCCCAGGCCGATATTGCACGGCTCGGATGGCTTGCCGGTGGTTTTCCCGAATCCGTGGGCACCTGCTCGGTGGGCCAACAGTGCCCCTCAGGCATGGCCGCAGTTGAATTCGGAGCTCGTACCATTATGTGCGGCGAAGCGGACATCGTCATTGCATCCGGCGCTGAAGATATGTTGGTCGGACGAGGGGGCGGTGGTGGCGGAATGGATATGGCCCCCCGTTTGGCACAAAGATACAATGTCATGGATTTCCCCATGGGCATGACCGCTGAAAAAGTGGGAACCATGTGGAACGTGAGCAAAAAATCGGCCCACCTTCTTTCCTATCACAGCAATATAAATGCGGCTGCTGCAGTGGAAGCCGGCAAATTCAAGGATGAGATTATCCCCATCAAGGGTTGTGTTAAAGATGATGGTTCCAGCTTTGTCTGCGACAAGGATCAATGGGTTCGCCCCAATGTATCCATGGAAAAAATGGAATCCATGCAACCGGCCTTTAAAGAAGGCGGACTGGTGACTGCAGCCGGATCTTCTCCTCTCACCAGCGGTGCTTGCGCCGTACTGCTCATGAGCCGGGAAAAAGCCGATGCACTGGGCTATACCTATCACATCAAATATGCCGGAGGCTCCATGGCCGGATGTGACCCCACAGTGATGGGGATCGGACCTTTGTATGCAGCCCAGAAACTGCTCAAGAGAAAGGGCCTCGATGCAAAAGACATCGGCGTATGGGAGCTCAATGAGGCTTTCGGAACCCAGGGTGTTGCGGTTCTTAGAGAACTGGGGCTTGGCGACGAAGCACCCTTCAAGAATGTCAATGTATGGGGCGGTGCCCTGGCATTGGGTCATCCCTTGGGAGAATCCGGAGCCAGAATTATCATCACCCTCAACAACATCATGAAGACAGACTATAAAGATGCCAAATACGGTTTGGCCATGCTCTGCGGCGGATTCGGCAATGCCAACGCCACCCTGTGGCAGAATGTGAATAAATAGGTTTATCCCCGAAAGAACTGGGCGATTTAAAAACAAGCGGCCATGCCGGACTGATCCGGCATGGCCGCTTTGCATAATGAGGCAGTTAGACAAGGCGGACACGCAGGTCCGCACCCTACAAACCCAATCATTTTGAACCGCGATCTACGCCTCCCCTTTTTGGTTTCAGAAAAGGCTTACGCCCAGAGCCAGCGAACTTTTCCCTGATCTTCCGTTTTCTTTAAATATCCACGTTTCACCAGATGCGTAATAGCAGGCTCTACGATTTCGGCCTTTCTGTCGATGAGACCGGAGATGCTCTCCGCAAGCAGGGTGATGTCCCCACCATTTGAAGCCGGCAGGGCTGCCAGGGCTT
>VMSV01000144.1 GCA_013791935.1 Desulfobacteraceae bacterium
CGGCTGCTCGTTGCGCAGCCGCATGAGGGTCATCTTGTCGATGATCTGGGTGTGCTTCATGTTGTTTTCTTTGGCGGTTCTGATCACTTCCTTCAACTCCTCATGCAGCTCGCTATCCAATTTTTCAATCTGAATGAAGCCGGAGCCCTGGAGGGCGATGCCGGTGTTGAATAGGCAGGTTTCGATTTTCTGGCCCACCCCGGTCTGGGTTCGATAGTACAGGGCCGTTACTGCGGACATAGCATTGAGCATGGCGGTTCCCACATCGATAAAGGCTGCCCCTCCAGGTCCTCTGGGGTTTCCCTGCTCGTCGGCGATTCCTGCCATGATGCCGGAAGCCGCGTGGGCAATGATATCAAATCCTTTCATGTACTGATAGGGCCCGCTTTCCCCGAATGCCGTGCTGGAAACGAAGATGATTTTCTCGTTGATTCCGGCAAATGTCTAGTAATCAATCCCCAGTTTCTTGGCCACTCCCGGGCCGTAATTTTGAATGACGATGTCTGCTTTTTTTACCAGGTCATAGATAATTTTTTTGCCCTCTTCATGCTTTAAATCCAGACAAAGACTTTTTTTGCCCCGGTTCAAGGTGAGGGACATGCGGGTGTTGCCCATGTACCGCTGGGCATTGCCCATGCGTCTTTCTTCTGCGCCCTCGGGTGGTTCCACCTTGATCACCTCGGCGCCCATGTCTGCCAGAAACTGACCGGCGTAGGGCCCTGCGATCCAGTGGGTAAAATCCAATACCAAAATTCCATCTAACAGTGATTTCATTTAGGGGGTCTCCTCTTGATTAATATTGAATGGCGAATTTTATTTGAATATCATTCTAAAAAAGGTGTTCTGTTTTGTCAATGGTTCTTAATTGCGAATAAAAAAAAAGATGGTTCCTGAAAGGCGATCATAACAAAAAATATTATAATAACAATAATAAATGCATATAAACAAAAATTACAGCAAGGTAAAAATGACTTACGAGTTAAGGCAAGAAAACCCTTTTTATTCTTCTGGTAATTTAAAACAAGAAACGATTGCTTATGACTTGGCTTTTTGTTTGGCATGGATATTTCCAAGGCGCTTATCGAAATATGCTTTTAAAGCGGCATCATTCTTGACAAGCAACATCTGTTATGCAACACATGTGACATAACTGGTTTGCATATTTGTTGTGAAGCCGGGAAAGCTTATAATGAGGTTTTCCATGATTCGAAAGGGATTGCCGTGCCGCCACAAGCCAATTTCACCAAAAAGCGTGTTCTTGAACAAGCCTTTGAAATTGTACGAAAAGAAGGGGCCGAAGCCTTGAGTGCGCGAAAGATTGCCCAGCAACTGGAATGCTCCACACGACCGGTTTATTCTGCATTTCGTTCCATGCAGGAGTTACAGGGTGCCGTCATTCAAAAGGCAAGGGTCTATGCCATCTCCTATTTTTTACACCCTGGCCATGAGGGTGATTCTCTTTTTTTACAATTGGGGTTGCGGTATCTTTGCTTCTCCCAAGAAGAAAAGGCTTTATTTGATCTGCTCTTCATCAAAGGAAAAATGGGTAATACATTTGAAAAAATGGGGCAGCCCTTTGAGCCGCTGCTGAGTCGTATGAAGCTGGATCCGGGACTGGCCGAATTAAGCGAAGCCGGTTTGAAGAGACTTGGGGTGAACATGTGGATCTTCACCCATGGATTGATCGTTTTGATGTATACAGACCCGCCGGAAGATCCTGAGGAATATGTTCTACACTACCTGAGCCAGATGGGGAAAACGTTGATCGAATGGGAAAAGAACCAGGCCCGTTTCCATCTCCCTGCGGCAACTCCATAAAGGAAGATAACCATGAATCAATTAAACCCTGCGCCTTTGTCTCATCTGCCCTTTTTAGACAACCTGCGTTCATGGATGGTGGTGATGGTACTGATCTTTCATAGCGGCGCAAGTTACGGGTCCGGGGTAAAATTCTGGCCCTTTCACGAGGCCAACCCATCTAAGTTCATTGATCTTTTTATGATGATAGGGGATGTGTTTATGATGGCCATCCTTTTTTTTATTGCCGGATATTTCGCCATTCCATCTTGGCAAAAACGCGGAAGTCAAGGCTTCATAAAAGAGAAAGTCAGAAGGTTGATGATCCCGTGGCTCGTTGTGATTACCCTTGTCCTGCCTTTTCTTGATTACATCCATTACCATTTCCAAGAAGGGGTAAACGGCCATCCGGTAATAAGCTATGGGTGGTACTGGATGCTCAGTATGAAAAACATGGCCGAATTTCATTTCGGTTGGATGGAGATGTCCACCTACCTGAATATGACCGAACATTTTTACCAGCGATACATGTGGTTTGTCTCTTTGCTGTTTTTGTTTTTTGTGGTTTCTGCCGGTATTTTTGAAATCAAGAAGAGGCGGCGATCCAGTGTTGTTTGCGACATGCCGGATAAAATCTCCGCTTATTATGGCCTGGCAAAGGCAGGCCTGCTCACGATTGTGCTTTTTGCCGTGATCCGGTTTTTCATCTATCCTGAATTTATGGGCATGGGCTGGTTTTCCTTGGGAAATATCCTTCAATTTCAATTTGGTAAGCTTGTTATTTATGCGGTCTATTTTGGTTTGGGTTGCCATGCTTTTTCCGGAAAATGGTTTGAAGGAAGGTCCGATTTTGGAAAGCTCTGGCTGTGGGGACTGGTTTGCTTCCTGCTCTTTGTGGCCAATATGGTTGTCATGATGCCCTTGAGCCGTGCCGAGGCGCCCCACTTGGGGCTAAAGATTGCCTTTGTTGTTCTCTATCCATTGTGGGTCCTCTCCTTTTTAGGGGTTTTCACGGCCCTTGCTTCAAAGTATTGGAACCGGTCCACACCCTTTAACCGTGAACTTGCCGCCAATTCCTATGACATGTATCTGGTTCACTATGTCTTTCCCATGACGGTGCCCTTGCTGTTAAGCCAATGGACAGGAGGGCCGGTTTTCATTAAATTCGGAATCGTGGCATTGACCACAGTGGGATTGAGTTGCGGGATCAGTCGTTACCTCATCCGGCCATTCCCTTTTACCGTTGTTTTCACGCTTGTGGTTGTGTCTATCCTATTGGGGGTTCTATCCTGATAGAACGGATACAGGCAACCAATCCGAAGCGCTTTGGGTCTAACCATTCTTGATGGTCTTGGGTCGACTTGTCGATCCGTCTCCAGCCCCATGGTTCCCCTTAAAAAACAAAATGTCTGGACCCTGAATGGGGATTCGATTGATGTTGACATTTGCCTGGATTGTTTGTACTACCCACGGGATTTCAATAGATCATAAACATATAATAATATAATGATATGCATGAAAAAGGCTTCCCGGCAGGTATAGATCCCGGCAGCTCTTCAATGTTCAAAAAAACGAAACGTCCAAATTAAGCAAATCCATCCCTCTCAAGGCCGGTATTCCCAACCCACCGGTATTCCGGCGAAGAACCTGATACAGGCTTTGAGAAATCCTTTTAATCTTTTTTAGCGAGGTTCAGAACAGGTAAAGGAAATCAACGATGCTCCCAGGAACACAAACACAGGATGTCAGTCGCAGTAAAATCTATATTTTCGGGTCCATGGGCTTGCCCCTGGCCATGATCAGCTATCCGTTAAGCATCTGGCTGCCCCGGTTATATGCCTCGGATGTGGGCTTGTCCCTGGCTCTCATCGGAACGGTCATCAGTTTGGCGGCCATTGTGGATGCCATAACAGACCCCCTCATGGGGTTTGTCAGTGACCGGTTCCGGACCCGGTGGGGGAGGCGAAAACCCTGGATTCTGATGGGAACCCCCGTGTTTTGCGTGTCGGTCTGGATGCTGTTGAACCCCACATCGGGCAACACCGTTTTTTATCTGGCCCTGTGGTTCATCCTGCTGAGGATCGGAACCACCCTGTTCAATCTCCCCTATGCGGCATGGAGCGCAGAACTGTCCGCAAATTATCACACCCGAACCATCATCCAGTCCGCCCGGGAAAAATACATCATGGTGGGGTTGATCGGAGGGGCCTCCATTCCCCTGTTGGTGGAATGGATCGCCGAGGTGAAACTGGAGCCGGGATTCATCAAGGAAAAATTCGAATGGCTGGGATATGTCAGCCAGGGGGTTCTCAATGGGTTCAGTCAGGTGTTTTCCGCAATTGCCAACGCGTCGGACATCAAGGACGCCCGTCCGTCAACCATCCTGTCCTATTACAGCTTCGGCATTCTGATTTTAATGCCTTTGTGCACCCTGTTGATTTTAACCATGGTACCGGAAGTCCGGGCTCTTCCGGCAAAATTCCAGGTTCACTGGTTTAAAGCCATCACCCTGTTGTTTAAAAACAAACTGTTTGTCCGGATTATCGTCATTGAGGTCTTGATCGTCAGCGGCGAGCATTTTCGAAACATCCTCTCCCTGTTCTTCATGCAGGACTACATCGGGGTGCGCTTTGCCGGTGAGATGTATGTGGTCTATTTCGCCGTTGGATTAGTGGCCATCCCCTTTTGGGATTACCTGGCCAGGACCTTCGGCAAGCATATTTCCCTGTCCGGGGCCATGATCCTGGTTTCCATTATCAGTATGTGGATCTTTTTTCTGGATTTCGGCTCCGTGGGGTATTTTTACATTCTCTTCGCCCTCAAGGGTTTCTGCTTCGGGGCCTTTGCCTACCTGCCCCGGGCCATGATCGCGGATGTGGTGGACCTGGACACGATTCGTTCCGGGGATGCTCGGCCCGCCACCTATTTTGCGGTGATGGGACTGATGACAAAGATCGGGAATTCCTTTGGCGGGCTGTCCCTGCCGATTCTGGCCTGGGTGGGCTATGAAGCCACACGAAACCCGGTGGTTCCCAATACGCCTTCTGAAATTCTGTGGCTGGGCGTGTTGTACTCCATTGTCCCCACGTGTCTTTTCATCGTGGCCCTTTACCTTTCCTGGACCTGGCCGTTGACCAGCCAGAGACATGCACGGCTGCAAATCCTGCTTGAAAAGAAAAACGCAAGGCTGAGGGCAAGAGCCTTGGCTGAGCAAGGCGCATAACAAAACACATTCATGGAGGATGCCTGTGACAGGGATTTTTTATTCCGGAACGTTAAAATATTGAGAATAAGGGATTCGCCAGTATGAATGTCTAAATGGCAGAACAACGAAAAGAGCTTAAAAACAACAGGAGTACCAACAAATGACCGAAAAAATAAAATCAAGTGCCCAGAAGGAATGGGCGTTGGAACATTACAAGGGGATTGAGAACCTGTTCATGCCCTCTTTTTCTCCGGATTTTGAAACCCTGGATGAAGAGGGGATCCGTCATGACGTGAGAAACAGCATTCGGAACAAGTTTTTTTCCATGCTCATCACCCCCATCGGCATGCGCAGCGACGAAGAAAACAGGCGGTTTGCCAAAATCATATGCGAAGAAGCCGGGGATAAGATTCTCAAAGGCATGATGGTGACCCAAAAAGACCTGGCGGCAGACTTGGAAATCATGTCTTATGCAAAGGAAATCGGTGCCACCCATTTGTTCATGAGTCCTGCCCCCAGCCTGCGGAAGGCCAAGACCGAGGAAGAAGTTTACCAGGTGTATCTGGAGCGCATTACAGCCACGGAACTTCCCGTGGTCCTATACGGGAGCTTCAGCACCCTAAGCAAAAGCATTGTGCCGGTCCGTATCTTTGACAGACTGGCGGACCTGCCCAATGTGGTGGCCATCAAACTCACCCAGCCCATGAACATGGCGGCGGCTTTTTATGTTTGTGAAAAATTGTCGGATCGGCTCTTGGTGGGGCCGGTGAATCTGGATTTTGTGCCTGTGCTGGCCAAGCATTACCCGGTCCAGTGGTCCGGTCAATGGAATGTGGAGGCGGTTCAGACCCCGGAAAAACCCTATGCCTATGATCTGTTAAAAGCCCTCAATGAAAAGCGTATTGAGGATGCCATGGAAATTTACAAATCCCTTGAACCGGCTTTAAGCGCCTTTTTTGAGCTCCAGGCACCGCTCATCCTAAACGGGGGCCATCCCTGGTCACACATGAAGTATTTTCAATGGTGCGGCGGCGGCAACGGCGGCCTGTTAAGGGACACCCATGCGCCCGTGGAACAGGTGCCCATTCTGGATGAGGCTGCACGCAAGCTCATCAAAGAGACCTATCTGAAAGTGGGGATTACCCCGGTGGATGCCCCGGATGAGGAATTCATGGTGGGAAAAGCCGCATATGCAAGGGGCGCACGGGCCAAGGAGATGTCTGAAACCCCGGCTTATAAATAAAAGCCCTCAGACGCTTGCAGGTTTTTATGTTATCCGGAAAAAGTTAAATCCGGCCATGGGGTTTTTGGCGCCCCTAAAACAAAAGTATTAAATCGGGGGCGCCGATACCTAATCCAGGGTCTGATAGGCGTTGGCTTCCAGGGCGGCCCGGGCCGCTTCATCTACACGGTCCAAGATCCATTTGATCTTGGGGTCTGAAAAATAGGTGGCGATGGGAAGTCCTGTTTTTCACCGGAACCCGTCCTGGCCAAAGGTCGCTATCAAGTCTTTGCAGATCTGGTCCGTGCGGGTATGCTGCAGTCGCAACAGTCCTAAACGGGCTCTGTCCCTGACAGGCAATTCAATGGAACTGCCGATACGGATTTTCCCATTGATTCAAATGACTTTTTTATGGGCTTTACAAAATCGGTTTGGGGTTCACTTTAAAAGATCCAACACGTCTCCTGCAAACCGGGCCAACTGAAATGCTCCTTGTTGTTCATGGCCGGCTTCGGTACTAAATCCATCATGTCCCCTGCGAACGATCACGATATTTGCAGACGGGATCATCATGATCCATTGCCCTCGAGCCCCATCTGCCGCGTACACCCCTTCGGGCAGCCCCTGTTTGGGGCCGTAGAGCCAGAACTGGGCGCCATACCCCCGTCCGTCCGGAACATCCGGCTGATCCGGTCCGGGAGTTGCCACATATCCGGTCCATCCTTCGGGAAGAATCCGCTCGCCGTTCCATACCCCGTCATTTAAATACAGCAAGCCAAACCTTGCACAATCCCGGGCCGTGCTCCAGGCCTGACCGGACATGAGAAAATCCCCCTTCCAGTCGGTTTCAACGGTGGTCCGGGTCATGCCCAGTTTCCAGAAGATTTCTTTATAGGGGAATGGATGATAGCGGGCATCATCCGCCAGTACTTCCCGAAGGGCACGAACAGCACAAATGGTGTCCGACCCGGCATAGAGCCATCGTTTCCCGGGCAGGTACTCAAAACTGCTCCGGAGGGCCTTGTCCGCCGCCGCCGCTCCGCCATAATACATTTCCTGCTGAGGATCACCGGATCTTTCCGTATACAGCCCGCTGCACATATGGAGCAGATCGTTTAGCGTAATCTCTCCCCGGGGATCGCCATGCTGCCGCCATTCGGAAAGGACGCCTTTTTGGCGGATATCCAGCAGCCCTTGTTCTACTGCAGCCCCGATGGCCGATACGGCAAAGCTTTTGGCCGCAGAGTTGGTTCGATGGGGCGTGTGCATATCATAGCCAAGGTCTTTGGCATAACGCTCACCCACGATTTTTCCGTTTTTGAGGATGATCACCCCCCATGTCTTTCCGCCGTAGAGGGCTTCATCAAATGCATTTTTAACCAGTTGGTCCAGGGCCTCCTGTTGCGCAGCAGGAAGGACTCCCATGGCATCCTTGTCCCCCCGGGGCCAGGGCAAGTCATCGGTGTCGGGGAGGACCGTATTTTCGGGAAACCGGGGAAGGTGCTTCACGGCATCCATGGAGGCGCCAATGGGAAGCAACGTTGACCCCAGACCGGACCGCCACGCGGCAATGCGTGGCGGCATGTCCGAAAGAAAAGTAACCGCTACGGTCTTGTTCTTTTCGTCGATGTCTGCCGGCATTTCCGGAAAGAGTTTTTCCCACAATGGAGAAATCCCCGCAAACACATCTGCTTCAATTCTTTCCGGTGTATGATTGGCGATAAAAATACCGCTGCAGTAATACAGGGCCTTGTATCCGGCGGCCAAAGCCCGGACATGGCGACGGGTGTTTAGCCCGGGACGTTTAACAGCGGCTTGTGGATTGGGAATCTGATGGGTTTTATCTTTATTATTCTCGGACATGGATACCTCCTTTTGCAAGATTTCATAAAAGGGCGGACACACTCTACTTTTTCATCATGGCACTTACAAACACCTTGCCCTCCCATGGCATTTTCGGTGGTGCCTCTTTCCAGGCCAAGCGTTCTTCCGACCAGGGATCATATTCAAGCCGGCAAGGGGAATCGAAGATCATGGTAGCCCTCTTTTCAAGATCATACGTTTCCCAATGGGGTAATGTGGCGTGGTTGGGATTGCCGTTTCGCGCAAAGGCAATCCAGGTGTCGCTGATGATATCTGAAAGCGGGAATTGATCCTCTTTGGTGCCGGTGATGTCTGTGACACCCAGGGTTCTAAAAACAAATGGAATTTCCATGGTATGGGCGGCTTTGAGCAGTCCCTGATTACTTTCCCAGGTGAAAAAATACATATATACCGGTGCGCCACCCTGCTTGACTTTGGTTTCTGCGGTTTCGATGGACAACAGCCGACGGTCTTCACTGGAAATGGCGGACAACAGATCATAAGGGCTGTCTTCCGGTCGATTTTTACGATGAATCTCCAGAACCTGTTGTGCTCGGTCACCCAGTACGCTGCTCAGTCGTTTGATCAGCTGTGCATCATCCAGGTTGGCAAGGTTCTCTTCGTAAGACAAAAAGAGCGCGGCCTCGTCTTTATTGGTACCGATCATTAACGGGACATGGCTCCCCTCGGGAGCCGCCGGTGAAAACGGATGGGCCGGAAGATAGGTTCCATCCACCACCGGAGAGATCAACCACCGGCCGGCATTGCCTTTTACCAGCAGGGGATCATCCACGGTTTCAATGAATTTATGGAAGTGATTGAACAGCTCCCTTTTAGACAGCTTTTGCAAAGAGGCGACATCCCCCGCCGTAAGCCCCAAATACGCAAAAAATAGTTCGGCCATGCGGGTGCCCGCGTCACCGGGAACACACCGGGGATGAGGTCCGCTTTGGATGATGGCCCGGTGAAAAAGGCCCTTTGCTTTGGGCATGGCCATCAGCACTCCGACTTTTCTTCCCCCGCCGGATTCCCCGAAAATCGTGACATTTTTCGGATCTCCGCCGAATGCGGCAATATTGTCCCGCACCCATTCCAGGGCCAACACAATGTCCAGCATCCCGGCCACACCGGACCCGGCAAACGCCGGCCCGCAAACTTCATCCAATCGAAGAAAACCATATATGCCCAATCGGTGATTGAGGCTCACTACCACCACATCTCCCCGAAGGGCCAGATTCTCTCCATCCGTCACCGGGTGAGAACCGCAGCCCACCTGGAAACCGCCCCCATGGAGCCAGACCATGACCGGCCGTTTCTTTCCATCATCAAAACCAGGCGTCCAGATATTCAACACCAGGCAATCCTCTCCCACCGGAGCATCCAAATCTTTAATGGAAGCCGGGTCCTGGGGCGGCAGCGTGGGTTTTCCCTGGGGGCAGCTGGGCCCATAGGCTTTTGCAGAACGTATACCGATCCAGGGTTTGGCGGGAACCGGCGGGAGGAATCGCCGATCTCCGGCTGTGCTTTCACCATAAGGAATGCCTAAAAAAGCATTTATACCCGAAGACTTCTTAAATCCCTGGACTTCCCCTGAAGTTGTTTTGACGGTGTCATCCATGCTTGTTTCTCCTATTTCCCTTTTCCAACGGGTTTTGCGCCATGCCCAATCCATGGGCCAGCATTTGAATGTAAAGGATGGCCGGTATTGGTTTCCCACCTTCCATATCATTTGTTTCTTTTTGCCGAACGGTTTCAAATTGGATCTGGCAATAATTGCAGGCCGTGCAAATGGCATGGGCGCCGGACAGGACAGCGCTCTGGATTTTAGCCTTCATCAGATACAGGGAAACCCCATTGTTCTTTTCCCACAGTGGATGGCCGCAGCATTCCAGTCGGCGTCCCCAATCTACGGGCTCCGCGCCAATGGCCCGGATGAGGTCTTCAAATATCGTGGGAGCCAGGGGATTGTCCATCCGGACAATGTGGCCGGGGCGTAAAGCATGGCAACCATAGTGGGCGGCCAATCGGACGCCGGTTAAAGGGTTCGTGATCATCTTGCTGATCTTTTCCATCCCGATATCTTCATGCAGCACCGATAGCAGGTGACGGATGCGGATATCCCCGTCCCATGTCAGTCCTTCGACCGCCAGCCGGGAATTGACGGCATTGCGGAGGACTTCGTCGGTTTTCAGCCGATGGGCGGCAAACATCAACTGACCGAAACAACACTGGCAGAGGGTCATGATGTCCACCCCTTTTTGGCCGGCAAGGGCCATGTTCCGGGCAGAGGAAAAAATCGACGCAAACGAATCCTGGTGCCGCATGGGATAACCGCAGCATGTAAATGGCGCATCCGTTAAAGGGATGTCAAAGAATTGCAAAACCGAACGAACAGACGTTTCATAATGGGGCACATCATGCGAAATTTTGCACCCTCCGAAAAACGCGTAGGTCATGATACATCCCCTCCTTTCCTATGGGCCGCACTTTGTGAAGACTTGGGGATTTCCTCGTAAAGGGTGGATGTCACGCGGTTTCGCAATTCATAGAAAATATCCGTAATCCGAATATTTTGAGGACAATACTCCTGGCACTTATAACAGGTGGTGCAGTTCCAAACCATGTCCGACCGTGCCGCCAAATCCATCAATCCCATTCGGAGCAGGTTTAAGACTTGCTGGGGCGTTTGGCTCTGCAACGGGATATCCGTACCGGTTGTCACCACCGGACAGACATTGCTGCAGATGGAACACTGGATGCAATCAGCAAGGTCTTTTTCCATGCCAGGGCCTTTGCCGATGAGGGTTTTACCACGCAATTCGATGAATGCCGGATTGTGGGATACTTTGTCAACCATTGGCGCCAGCATTCGGGAATGTACATTCCCATACCCTTTTTCTTCTAAAGCCTTTTTCGTGGTTTTCCAAAGGTCGGCAAGTATAATTCCCGAAGGACAGACTGCTGTACATCGGTGGCACTCCGTGCAGATGAAACTGCCCCGGGCCAGGGTGTTTAGAAAATCATTGTCCTGAAGGGGATGTTCCGCCATTTTTTTTATGAAGCCAAGTTTTTCAGACGGGAGAATGGCTGTATTGCCGATGACTCGATACATTGGTTCCACACTGCAATTTACACTGCAAATGCCGCAATGGGTGCAGGCATCCAACCCCAGAATATACCGGGTGGCCGTGTTGGGACCGGGCTCGACGCCTTCTGAAGCCGTCCGATGAGCCCCTTTGACTTCTGCTGCCGCGCTGACCATCCAATTGATTGGAATGGAAATCAGGTGGAAGAATTTACTGAAGGGCAACATTGCCAAGCCTGCAAAACAGGCCAAAAAATGCACATACCATAGCCAGATATCCGCCCGGTGATAGTTCAGCCATGGAGCCGGTGACCGGAGCATTCTGGAAACCGGATAAGAAACAAATGCGGCCCTTGGGCTGGAATGACAGGCCGCACAATAGGCTTCATGCAGGTCTTGTCCGGCGTTTAGGTCTGCATCTAAGGAGGATAGGGTTCCGGGAAAAACCACATTGAATTGGTCTGCCCAAAAGGTTTTCAGCTGCTCGATCTCACCGGGGTCATCCGAGCCCATATAATCTTCCACCATTTGGTCAAACATCGGGGCTGAAATAATTTGAACCGCCTCCAATAAAAAACCCGATCCCAGTATGACCCCGATAATGATAAACGCCGCGACATCGGTTCCATGGGTTGCATGAAATTTTTTACTTCTTTGCATTCGATTGGCAACCGCCATAAGAATGCCGAAAATGACCAGTGCCCCAAAGAAGTTTCGAAGAAAGAAAAACGGGTTGAGCGTGGAAGCGTAATCCGGATAAAATGGCAGGATCAGCTGATCACCCAATGCGTGGAAGATCAGCAAAAACAAAAACCCGTAAAAAATACACATATGGGCCAGCCATCTGGCAAAACCGGCTTTCAGCAATGGGAGCTGAAAAACAATATCCCGGATCAACCCCCTCATGATTTTGAGGATTCGGAAACTGAATACCACCCGAATCATACTGCCGACAGCCGAAGCCAGGCGCTTTCCATGTGAAAAGTGCAGGGCTTCGGGTCCCAACCCATTCATAAACCAAAGGCCGGTCCGCCAGAAAATTCCCAGCAGGCAGATTAAAGCTGCAATATAAAAGGTACCGGTAAAAATCATCATCCAATCTCGATGGGTTGTTCTTTGACCATCATTGCCCTTTCAAAGGAAGATACGGCCGCATAAGCCGTTGCAATGGACACCCCCATCCCGCATTTTTTCCGCATCCAGTCGTTATGGGCCAAAATACTTCCGGTGGCAAAAAGTGCGGGATGTGCGGGTTGGCCGTCTGATGCCAACGGCCGAAAATCCCCGTCCGTTTCCAAACCCGCTTGATTGATGGCATGTTCCTCCAAAAAATGCTTATTGTGCCACAATTTGCGGTCTTCCGGCTGAAGCACCGGAAGATTGAAAACCGCTTCCCGCAGTCCTTTTCGGTCTGCCATCAGGCCTTTTCCGAAAAAGCGTCCGGTGGCCAGAATGACGCCCCTTGACCGTATGGTGGTTTGGGGGTGCAAACGGCCCACAACACATTCAAACCCCCTGTTTGAAACCCTGTCGACTGAAAGGACTTTTTCCTGGAGAAAGGCCTGAACCCCCTGTTTGTTCATTTGGTTGACCAGTGCGGTTTCCAGGCGCTGGCCGGGAATGGATGGGGGGATTGTGGGGATTTCAAAAACCGGAACACCCAGTTTCTCCGCCATAGAAAGGCGTACGGTTTCACTGTTGCAAACCCCCAGTACGGAGGGAAACCCTACCG
This sequence comes from Desulfobacteraceae bacterium, assembly GCA_013791935.1. Classification (GTDB taxonomy): domain Bacteria; phylum Desulfobacterota; class Desulfobacteria; order Desulfobacterales; family UBA5616; genus VMSV01. The sequence continues at coordinate 12,905 of VMSV01000144.1, forward strand.
CCGCCATGCCTTGCAAGTTGGGCCGTATCAAGGAAACCACATGGTCCCGGATGTCCCCTTGCTCAAACATCCGGGCGATCTGCTCTGCCGGAAAATCCCCGGAAGCCTGTGAAATGTCCACACTGAAGGCTTTACAGGGGTGGTGGGGTCCAAGGGTGTTCATGATTTGTTTTGCGGAAAAACCTTTAAGACCCTTGATGTCCACCACCAGGAAAGGGTGCGGCTGCCGAAGCACCGCATCCATGGGCCACATGCCGGCGGGAACGGCATAGGTGGTTTTCAGGGTGCCCGCAGAGGTGATGACCTGCACATTTTCATGGGACCGGCAATGATACGTAAGGCCTTCATCTTCCAGAATGGATAAATATTGGGAAAGCGCCAACCTCACTGTTTCCATGGGCAGTTTGGCGTAGGGATGTTCCGGCAGTTCAGTGCGGATGGCTTGAACGGCGGTCCAGGGCGCATTTTGGGAAAAGGGGCCCATTGTCCTATGGGTATCCATTAAATCCATCAAACCGCTTGCAAAACGCAAATGCGAGGCGATTCCCACAATGGCCGTGGAAATTCCTTTTTTCCCGGCAAACAGGGCGGCTGCGGTTCCGGCAGCACCGGCCCCGATCACCAGAAGATCGCAGGTGGTGTTATTTTCTTTCATTTTTCCGATGTCATCTTCCCGGTTTGCTGTTCCAGGCAGTTTACGCCGCAATGGACCGCCTCCATAAATTCCGATTGGACCATGGCCGCATCCCACAGCAGCATGTGTTGCCCTAGCCATCTTTCACTTAAAAATTCCTGAAGCTGATCAATGCCCTGAGCACCAGTTACAAGCCCCATATCATACAGATGGGCCAATGCCCGAAGGCTGCAATAAGTTCCCTGGCAGGGACCTTTGCCCATGCGGCTTCTTAGGGCAATGGCGGCTAAATCCGGTATCCGTCCTTCTTGGTCAAGGCTTCGGGCGATCTCTGTGATGATGCTTTTGGGCACCATGTCACATTCACAGAGCAGGCTGTCTTCGGAAGGATTACCATGCATCCAGTGACGAGGGGCTTTGCCCGGTTGGGTCCACTGCCCGTCCTTCGTATCCGGCAGCGGGACAGACAAGGTTTTGCATGGAGTAGTAATCCCCATTTTATGGCAGATGAGATCGGTTGTCTTTTCCGCCATCAATCGGTACGTGGTTAATTTGCCGCCGGTGATGGTAATAAAATTTTCCACCCCCTCTTTCCCGTGGTCCAGCAGAACAAACCCCCGGCTCACGGACCGGTCCCCATGGGATTGGCCATTTCCGAAAAGGGGACGAACACCTGCATAGGCCCGAATGTATCGGCTGGTTAAAAGCGAAGGGATCATTTCAGATGCGGTGTCGATGACGTGATCCACTTCCGACACCGTGGGGCAAATGTTGTCCGGAGAAGGCACTCGGACGGATGTGGTCCCCAGAATGGATACGGTTCCGCCGGGAACGATGATATCCCCGTCGCTTGCTTTTCGAAGGCGATTGATGATATGTTTTGCCATCCGCCGCTGGGAGACCAGCAAGGTGCCTTTGGAATAAATCATTTCCATTGTGATGCTGGCCAAAGCGGCTATTTTGTCTGCCCAGGCGCCGGTGGCGTTCACAATATAATCGGCGGATACACGGCGTTGTTCGCCGGTTTTTAGACATCGGATCAGCGTGGACACCACTTTACCGTTCCTGCGTTCAAAACCGGATACGGCCGTGTCTTTGAGGAACAGGGTGCCGAGTTGCCGGGCATGGGAGAGGTTGTCCATGGACAATCGAAAAGGATCAATGGAGGCATCCGGCACCTGATAAGCCGCGATCATTTTTTCAGACAGCGCTGGTTCCATTTGCCGGGCATCTGCAATATCAATGGGTTTGGCTATAATGCCACAGGCAGCACACGTTCCGGGAAAATCAGCGACATACGTCTCGTCATCCCCGTTTAAGGCGACAAACAGGCCGCCGGTATTCTCAATGCAATTGGGGGCCAGGCGTTTCAGATGGTCCCCTTCCGTGCGGCATTCCATGGCGGCTTCCGGATCAAAAGCCGCGTAACGGGCGCCACTATGCAGCAGACCGTGGTTGGCACCGGATGCGCCGGCATTGATATCCGATTTTTCAACAAGGATATTATGGACGCCCCGCAGGGCAAGGTCTCTGGCGATGCCGGTGCCTGTTGCACCCCCGCCAATGATCAAAACCCGGGTTTCCGTATGAAGGTGACGGGATGGCATGGTGATTTATTTATAGTCTGAATGATTATTCGTTTGTGAAAATGGTCATAACTTATTATATATAGGCAGTTAACAATAATAATGCAAAAACGAAGTATCACAAACGATATGGAAAGTCATTTATTATTTTCGTTTTGCAAAATAAAATAATAAATATATTCGAAAGTGAAAAATGAGTAGCGAAATAGTAAAAAACACCCCTTCCACAGAAACATTGGTTGCGGATATTTTTTCGACAGCGGAAGGTATTGGGAAGTCCACCCCTGTAAAACAAAGGCATGAAGGCATATTGCAGGTGGTCAAGGAAGAGGGGTTCGTCACCATAGAAACCCTGGCCAACCGGTTTGATGTTACGCCCCAGACCATTCGTCGGGACATCAATACCCTTAGCGAGGAAGGACGTTTGCTGCGGTATCACGGCGGGGCAGCCCAGGCCTCCAGTACGGAAAACGTGTCCTACCCGGAACGGCAAGTCATGTGCCTGAAGGAAAAGCAACAAATCGCCCGGATGCTGGTGGAGCAAATTCCGGATTATGCGTCGCTGTTCATCAATATCGGCACCACCACAGAAGCCGTGGCCCGGGCCCTGTGTCGGCATCGCGGTTTGAAAGTCATCACCAACAATCTCAACGTGGCGAATATCTTAAAGCAGGCCCAAGGATGCGAAATCATCATCACCGGGGGATTGGTCAGGCCGAGGGACGGCGGCGTGATCGGTGAAGCCACCATTGATTTTATCCGGCAGTTTAAAGTCGATTACGGCATTATCGGTATTTCCGGCATTGATATGGACGGCACCCTGCTGGACTTCGATTACCGGGAAGTTCGCGTTGCCCGCGCTATTATCGATAATTCCAGAAACGTCTTTCTTGCGGCGGACCACACCAAATTCGGACGCAGCGCCATGGTCCGCCTGGCCAATATCAGTGAAATTGAGGCGCTATTTACCGATCGAAAACCTCCGGGGCCTTTGGCGGAAACTTTGGCCGGCGCTGAAACGCGATTGTATGTGGCTGAACCAGACAGCAGCTCTGAATTTTCGAAATCGAAAAAATAGCAGGCATGCGCATAGGCCAATCAAACACCAGCACAACAAGCCGCGATATAAAAGGGCTTTTGCACGGTTCGGCCTGCTGTATTTAAATGACGGGGTATGGAACGGGGAGCGAATTCTTCCCGAAGGCTGGGCCAAATATGTTGCTGCACCAGGACCCGACCAGCCGATTTTTCCGGATGGACGAGGCTATGACGCCCAGTTCTGGCTCTACGGCGCCAAACAGGGGCTTCCGGAAGGTGTTTTTACGGCAGATGGTGCCCGGGGGCAATGGGCCATGATCATCCCCTCGGAAAATATGGTGATTGTTCGCCGGGGTCACGACCATTTCAATCCTTCGGAAGGATTTGAGCCGGAGGGCTTTCAATTGCCTCGCTTTGCTGCCGATGTTCTGGCTGCCATGAAATAGCCTGGATATTTTTCCATTTTCCCCTCATCTTAATTCGCATGCTTGTATTTTAACAAGGGTGGCTTCGCTTCCTCTTTGTTGCGAACGGGTTCAAGATTATTGTTATGAATGCGGCATGCTTAATCCCCGGCAATGAGTTCCACGAGTTTGCGGACGTTTTTCAGTTCTTCGATTTTCAACACGGTGTTGCAGAGTTCATGGGAGCGGTTCTTGCCGAGAACCGGAACCATGAGTTCCATGGCTTTTTGCACAACGTCATTCCGGTCAAAGGGATGTTCCGGAAACCCCTTCACATGATGCAGGAATTTTTCCTTCTTGGAGCCATCATCCAGGGTTAGAATCACCCGGGCGGACTCCACTCTGGGGCTTGCTTCCTGTTCCGGATCATGAATCACTTCCACGTTTTTCATGAAGCTTTGAATGGCTTTATCTTCCAAAAACCGCTTGCGGGATTGGGCCGCCGTAAAATCCAGTTTGCCGTCCGCCAGGATGATGGAACACAGATAGGGCAGGTTCAAGGCCGGCATTTCCGCGCCGGCAAAGGTTCCGGTGCGACCCGGCATTTCAATCCGGACTTTACGAACCCGAGTTCGATCTACTTCTTTAATCAGGTCGAGCATGAGTTCGATGGCCGGCTGGGTGGGCCCCCCCACGGGATACCGCTTGTATCCCACCAAAGGCAATTCAAAACGCTTGCCCAGATCCTCGGTAAGATAGCCGGGGTTGAAGTCCGACTTTTCTCCTTTAAACATCGTGGAATTCAGCCATCCCGGATCACCCGTAAACGGGTCTCCGATCCCTGTGAAACCCGCTTCGGCAAACAACGCACATTCCGTGCCCCGGCGGGCGGGCATGCCGCCGAACACAAAGGCTTTTTCAATGTGGTCCACGTCCCGCATCCATTGCCAGGAGCCCGATGCCTGCTCCACACAGTAGGAAAACATGTGATTCATCCGGTCACGGGGAAGGCGGATCAGGGAGGCGGCGGCAGCGGCACTTCCGAAAATGGGTCCCACGCTGTGATTGGCCAGAACTGCAGTAAAGAGATTGCGGGGGCCCAGGGCTTTGGGCATCCTGCAGGCGATTTCATAGCCCGTAATTACGGAGCGCAGAAAGGCTTCCCCGGATAGGTTCCGGGCGTCTCCCAGGCACAAGGCCGTGGGGATGATGGACGCCCCTGGCTGGACAAAAGCCGAGGGGCAGAAATCATTTATTTCCGCAGCATGGGCCGTCATGCCCGAAGCCAGTATGGCATCCAGCAGGGAGCAGCGTTCCCGGGTGCCGAGAATCGGCGCTGCCGTTGAGCCCTGGTTGTGCTCCAGAACAAATTTCCGTGAAAGCATTGAAGCCTCCAGATCCCGGCAGGCAACAATGGCGGCCAGGGTATCGAGAATGTGCCGACGGGCAAGCTCTCGAATGTCTTCGGCAATACCGTCCTTCTGGCTTGAATGAATATAGTTGCCCAAGGGATCGGCCCACTGCGCTCCCTGGGGAAGGTTCCCGGATTTTGCGGCCTCCTTCTTCCTGTTGGGCGCTCCGGTTGGTGTGGCTTTGCCGGAGTCCGCCGTCAACGATATGGGCAGTAATGTGGTAAGGGCTGCTCCTGCCCCTAACAAGGACAAAACACTTCGCCTGCTAATTCTTGAATCACCCATGGTTTACTCCTCATATCTTTTAAAGACTCAGTCCTCCATCCAGATAGATGGTTTGTCCTGTCATATAATCCGAAGCCGAGGAAGCTAGATACAACGCCAGAAATCCGACCTCCCGCAGTCGTCCGGTGCGCTTTAAGGGGATGGCCTTTCCCGCCCATTTGGCCAGGGCCTTTTCCCTTTCTTCGGTAAGCTCCATGGGTTCCGGGTATAGGCCCGGAGCGATGGAATTGATTTGAATGTTGTATGGCGCCCACTCCAGGGCCTGGGTCCGGGTAAAACCCACCACAGCGGCCTTGGCCAGGCTGTAGATCACCACCTCTTTTCCCCCGTGACCGGCGGTGTAGGAAGAGGTGTTGATGATCTTTCCGGATTTTCTTGCAAGCATGTGGGGGCCTACTGCTCGCGTGCAATAGATGGTTCCCATCATGTTCACATCAATGACTTTCTTTAAATCCTCATCGCTCACCGATTCGCCGGGTTGATCCGGCAGCTTCACCAGGGGCCGGGCAATGGCATCCCCAAGATTGTTGATGAGGATGTCAATGCGTCCAAAGGTTTTCAGTACTTCCTGGACCGCTTTTTCAGCCCCGTCGGAGGTCGTGACATCCCCGAGAATTGGCAATATCCGCCGGCCGGTTTTTTCCGCGATGTTTTTGGCGGTGCTTTCAACATTCCGGGAGGTCAAGGCATTGATGGCGATATCTGCGCCGGCTTCCGCCAGAACTTCAGCGATGCCTCTGCCGATGCCTCTGCCTGCGCCGGTGATGAATACAACTTTTTGGGTCAGGTCAAATTCAGGGATCATGTTCATTTTAAGCTCCTGTTAAATCATATCATTCCAAAGCACTCTTTCGCTTCCAAAGGGGTCTTCTTCAAGATGGGTGTCGATGCCAAGAATCATGGTTTTACGTTGAGTAGCCTCATAGGCCGCCCAGGGGGGCATGTGATCATGACTCGGATTTCCGGTTCTGGCAAAGGCGGTCCAGGCTGCCAGCATCTTGGCCGAAAGGGTATCGGTTTGTTCATTTCTCGGAGGATAAATTCCCCGTTCCTTTTGTCCCAACACCCCGAAGACAAAGGGGATTTCCAGAGCATGGCAGGCCCCCAGCACACCGCCCATGGCGGAAGATTTATAGGTGAACAAATAGGAGAAGACATTGGGTTGGTGCTTGCTCTGGGCTTCGGCCCAACGCAGGGCCGGCATCCTGAACCGCAGATCCGTCATGACAGCGTCCAGAAGGTCCCCGGGATCTGACGGCAGGTTTCCAGTGCGTTCTTTCTTATACGCCTCAATCATCTGTTTGGCATGGTTTTCATCTTTGCCGAAAGGCCGGATCACGGCAAGCACAGCCTGAACCAGTCCGGCATCATCCAGGGCCTTACCCGAAGGCCGCAGTCTTGAATACAGTCGGGCTTCATCCAGATTGGTACCGATCATAAAGGCAATCTCTTTGGCATAGCCTTCTTGGATGGCCGCATAGGGATGCTTAGGCATGGTTTTTCCATCCACATACACGCCATAGGGAAAATCGCCTCCGCTGGCCCTGGACTGGAGTTCCAGCTTGGTCTGGGCCGCCACGATGGTTTCCGTGGGGATTTTGGAAAGGGCTTCCACATCCACTCCTTCAATGCCCAATTCAGCCATGACTTTTGCCGTCCCTTTGATTCCTGCCGATGGGTGATGCCTGCGGGGGTGCGCGGTCCCGCTTTCCGAAATAGCTTTTTGAAAAAGACCCTTGGCGTCGGGCATGGCCATGAGGCAGCACACAGCAACGGCACCGGCGGATTCGCCGAAAATGGTGACATTGCCGGGGTCACCGCCAAAGGTGGCGATATTGTCCTTGACCCATTTTAAAGCCGTGATCATATCCGTCATGCCGAGATTGGCCATCTGGTTTTCCACATACAAGAACCCGAAGATGCCCACCCGGTAGTTGATGGTCACCACCACCGCGTCCCCTTGTTTGGCCAGGTTGGACCCGTCATCCCAGGACCCGCTGCCGAAGGAAAAACCGCCTCCGTGGATCCAGAACAGAACGGGACGTTTTTTATCGTCTGCTGCCGGTGTCCACACATTGAGGTTCAGACACCCGGCTTCATCCTGAATGGCCTCCCTGCCGGGGTTCATGATGGGGTCGATTCTCTGGGGGGCCACGGGGCCATATTGGGTGCAATCCAAAATACCATTCCAGGAGGCGTTGGGCAGGGAAGGCTTGAACCGCAAGTCTCCCACCGGCGGTTGGGCATAAGGAACTCCCTTGAATACGCATACCCCGTCTTTTCCAATTCCCTGGAGTTTGCCTGCTTTTGTTTCAACCATGATGGTACTTGATGTTTCCATGATGTTTTTCCTTTTAAATGATGTTTGCCTTTTTAAGTTTTTCAATGTCAGTATCGCTCATGCCCAGCTTTCGGGACAGAATCTCATGGGTGTTTGCCCCCAGCTCGGGAGCTGCCTTTTCAACCCGGGCAGGGGTTTTTGAAAATTTGATGGGGGAGTTAACGATCTTGTGCTTTCCGGCTACGGGGTGTTCCACCTCTGAGATCATGTTCCTGGCCAGCACCTGGGGGTGTTGGGTAACTTCTTCAATGTTGTTCACCGGCGCGTACATGACTTCATGGGTTTCAAAGCGGTTCACCCAATCCTCATAGGTTCGGGTCCGCATCAAGGCCGACATTTCCTGATTGAACTTCGGGTAGTTCGCCAGACGCAGGTCCCGGGTTTTATACCGTTCATCGGCAATCCATTCCTCCTTTTCGGCAGCCCGGCAAAAATTGCCCCAAAGCTTTTCCGAATTGGCCACCACAATGAGGGGTTTATCCTTTGTGTCGTATACCTGAAAAGGGGTGGACAGGGGATGGCGAGATCCCTGGGGTTTTGGGATTTCTCCCGTGGCAAAATACCGGACAATGGCGTTTTCGCACAGGGCCACCTGGCTGTCCAGCATGGACACGTCCACCCATTGGCCTTCCCCGGTTTTCTCCCTACCCAGAAGGGCTGCCTGGATGCCGATGGCGGCGAACATGCCGGCGGCCATATCCCCGATGGAATACCCCACCCGAACATGGGGTGTGCCGGGTTCTTCCAGCCCCGTGATGCTCACCACGCCTCCCATGCCCTGGGCGATCATGTCGTAGGCCGGCTTGTGGGAGAATGGGCCGGTTTGGCCGAACCCGGAAATGGAGGCATAGACCAGACGGGGGTTGATTTTGCTCAGGGTTTCGTAATCAAACCCCAGGCGTTTCATGACGCCGGGGCGGAAGTTTTCCGTCAAAACATCCACTTGCTTGACCAGGTCAAAGACGATGGCTTTGGCGCTCTCCTCCTTCAGGTTCAGGGTAATGCTTTTTTTCCCCCGGTTGACACTTAAGAAATAGGTGCCCACCCCGTTGATTTTATGGGAGGAGTTTCGGGTGCGGTCCCCCTCCCCGATGGTTTCTATTTTGATGACTTCCGCACCCATGTCCCCGAGGATCATGGTGCAAAACGGCCCGGACAGGGCTGTGCAGAAGCTGAGAATTTGTATTCCTTCCAAGGGTCCAGGCATGGTCTTCTCCTATATGATTTTTTTGTTTTTCAAGTCTTCAATTTCACTTGGGGACAATTTCAGCCGGTTGGTTAGGATATCATAGGTGTCTGCCCCCAGTTCCGGTGCGGCTTTGTCGATCTTTAAAGGGGTTTTGGAAAATTTCAATGGCGTGCCCACAACCCGGTGTTTTCCGGCCTTGGGGTGGTCCAGTTCCACGATCATTTCACGGGCTTTCACCTGGGGGTCTTCCGTGATTTCTTCGATGGTGTTGATGGGGGCATACATCACATCGTGGGCTTCGAATCGCTCCGCCCACTCTTTAAAGGTTCTGGTTTTCATCAAGGCCGTCATGTCAGCATTGAATGGAGTGTAGTTTTCAAGCCGGACGTATTTGGTTTTGTATTTTTCGTCGGTAATCCATTCTTCTTTTTCAGCCGCCCTGCAGAAATTGGCCCAGAGCTTTTCCGTGTTGGCAATGACCACAATGGGTTTATCCTTGGTGCTGTAAGCTTGAAACGGAGTGGACAGGGGATGCCTGGAGCCCAAGGGCCTTGAAATTTCGCCTGTGCCCAGGTACCGGGCAATGGCGTTTTCGCACAAAGCCACCTGGCAGTCCATCATGGACACATCCAGGCGCTGGCCAAGGCCGGTCTTGTCCCGATCGATGATGGCCGCCAGAATCCCGGTCGCGGTAAAAAGGCTGGAAGCCATATCGCCGATGGAATATCCCACGCGAACCGGGGGCGCTCCGGGGTCGTCCGGACCGGTAATACTCACCACGCCGCCCATGGCCTGGGCGATCATGTCAAAGGCGGGTTTGTGGGAATATGGACCGGTCTGGCCGAATCCGGAGATGGAGGCGTAAATAATTTTCGGATTGATTTTTCGAACCGTTTCATAATCAAACCCCAATCTTTCCATGACTCCCGGTCGGAAATTTTCGATTAAAACATCCACCTGTTGGGCCAGATCCAGAACAATCTTTTTGGCCCGGTCGTCTTTAAGATTTAAGGTGATGCTTTTTTTCCCGCGGTTGACGCTTAAAAAATAACTGCCCACTCCGTTGATCTTATGGGTGCTGGCCCGGGTGAGATCGCCTTCACCAATGCTTTCGATTTTTATGATTTCAGCTCCCATGTCTCCTAAAACCATGGCGGCGAAAGGGCCTGATAAGGCCGTGCAAAAACTCAGTACAGTGATGCCTTCCAAGGGACCGGGCATAAGTTCTCCTATTTTCCTTTAAAAACGGGTTTTCGTTTTTCTTTAAAAGCCATCTTGGCTTCCTCATGATCATCGCTTTGCCGGGCCTGACTGGCAAGCCTTGCAAATTCCGTAAGTTCCCCGGTGGAGGGAATGGGGTTTTCGGTGATGCGGTTTAAAACATATTTTGACCCGCGAAGGGACAGGGGCGCGCAACGGGTGATTTCCTCGGCCAGATTCAGGGTATAGGACTCAAGCTCATCGTCATCCACCAAGTGATTGGCCAAGCCCATGGCCAGACACTCCCTGCTGTTATACTGCCGTCCGGTGAGAAATATTTCCATGGCCGTGCTGTACCCTAAAACCGTCAGAAAGCGCTTGAACCCTTCGTAGGTGGAGACCAGTCCCATTCTCGAGGTGGGGATGCCCATTTTAACTTTGTCTGATGCGATTCTTATATCGCAAGCCATGGCCAGAACGCATCCGGCTCCCAGGGTATATCCATAGAGCATGCCGATCACCGGGTAGGGAAATTTCTGGATGGCCAGGGACGCCGAGGTAATATCGCCTTTCCTTTCATTCTGCGGCACAGGGTTGTTCCCGTTTTTTGTGGGCATGGCAACGATATCCGCACCGGCTGAAAAAGCATCTTTGCCGGCCCCCCGGAGGATTACAACCCTGACCGTGTCCTCTTCGGCAAGTTGATGAAAGGTTTCGGTGATATCAAAAAGACAGGCTGGCGACAGGGCATTGCGCTTTTCAGGGTTGTGGATGGTCACGGTACACACCCCCCCTTGTTTATGGACAATGATATTCGGTTTTTCAGTCATGGATTTTCCTTTAATGTCATATTATTAATTATTGTTCTCATCCTAAATTCTCTGATATGCTAAACGTCTCAGAGGCGGGTTGCGGGTGAAAAGAACAGGGGAAAAAAACCTCAAAAAATGAATTGATAATATAGTTATATTTTTATATTTAATGGATCAAGTCAAGAGAAAATTAGCATCATCACTGGTGGGAACTAAAATAGAAGGGTAGGGGCATGTTTGATTCCGCAAAAAAAGAAGCGATTCCGCTATACAGTCGTGTGGCAACCATTATTCAACATAAAATCATTTCCGGGCAGTATGGCCCCGGAGAACAGTTGCCCACGGAAGATGATCTGGTCGGGCATTATCAGGTGAGCAAGATTACCATTCGGAATGCCCTGTCACTTCTGGAAGCCGAGGGGTTGATTAAACGCATCCGGGGCAAAGGAACCTTTGTTACGGATCATGTCCCGGAAATCAAGCAGAGCATTCATACCAGCTTGAACGAAATGGTTCTCTCCTTGGCCGATAGCCATACCAAACCCCTGGAGATAAAGGTCATCAAGGTCGCTGAAAGCCGGATCCCCAAGGATATCGTTGCTTTTTTCAAAATGACCAATATTGATGAAATCGCCAGGATCAGGCGTTTGGTCACCCGTGAGAATGTGGTGTATTTTTATGAAAACTACATTCTGCCGGATATGGCAAAACACATCACCAAAAAAGAACTGGCTGAAAAAAAATCCATCACAAAAATTCTGTATAAAAAAACCGGATTAAGTATTTCCAAAGGCGAAATGTATTTGCAGGCCATTCCCGCAGAACCGGACATCTCGAAATTGCTGCAATGTCAGGCGTTTGAGCCGTTGATCCATGTCCAGACCTATTTTTGGTCGGAACAGGGCCAGCCTTTTGAAATTGTGAACCGGTATTTACGAGCCTGCTATTTCAAATACAAGGTGGATGTGACCATATCTTCTGAGACGTCTTGATTTACAGGGCGAGTCCTGCGGGGAGTTCGCAGCATCTTGTTTTTTGGCTTTTGGGGGTTTCAGCCCATTTGAGGAAAAGATCGATGCAGTCCGGGCAGAGCTGGGTTCCCCTGACTTCCTCGATGATTTGAAGGGCCTTATCGTGGTCCATGCCTTTTCGGTAGGGCCGATCGCTGGTGAGGGCATGATAGGTGTCTGCAACCGCCGTGGCCCTGGCCCAGAAGGGGATCTTATTTCCCTTGAGCCCTTCCGGATAACCCTTTCCGTCAACCCTTTCATGGTGATACAGGATAATGGGGACAATGTCCGTGAGGGTTTTGATGGGGGCGAAGATGGTGGCACCGGCCACCGGGTGCTGCTTGATTCTTTCGTATTCGCTATCCGTCAGCCTGCCGGGTTTCAGCAGGATGGTGTCCGGAACCCCGATTTTCCCCAGGGCGTTTTTTACCACGCTTCGTATGGTGACGGAATCATCCACCACCAGGATGGTCCGAGCCTTGTAAAAAGAGGCTTTCTCAAGAATTCTTTCTATGGTTTCAGGAAGTTCGTTCAAGGCATCTGCTTTGGCTACATAGGCGGATGCCCCCACTCGAAAACCCTTTTCGATATCTTTTTCCGTATCCAAAGAACTTAGAATGATGACGGGAATGGCCTTGGTTCGCTCCTCCTTTTTCAGGTTGACGCAGAGGGAATAACCGTCCATTTTGGGCATTTCAATATCGGTAATGACCAGGTCAAACTCATTGGCGCAGGCCTTTTCAAACCCTTCAGCACCGTCTGAGGCAAGGGTGACACAGGCCCCAAGGTCCTTGAGCTTTCTTGCTAAAGTCTGCCGGATCACGGAGCTGTCGTCAACAACAAGAATTTTCGGTGCGTTTAATTCACTCATAGTAAAGGGCCGTTATATAAGAGGAGTCTAATTTAGCTATAGTTGAACTTAGGGTTACAATCGCTATTTCGGTCTTTTTTGAAAAAGCTTGATATATTTTTCCGATTGGTCATAATCTCTTCTCATAAAAGGAGGGGAATATGCAGGCTGACAACAGTAAAAGTTCATTGATTTTAGGTGGTTGTATTTTGGCTGGTCTTGCTTTCCTGGGGTTTTTTCTGGGGAGCAGTCTGATTCAGTTCAAGGAGTTTGAGCGGACGGTTTCCGTAAAAGGGCTTTCGGAAAAGGAATTGCCCGCGGACATCGCACTTTGGCCTGTCAGCTTCATGGCCGTCAGCAACGATGTGGCGGACCTGTATGCCCTGGTGGAAAAGGACACTGAAAGAATCATCGATTTTCTCGAGGCCAATGGCTTTGAAAAAAAAGAGATCAGTGTGTCTTCCCCAAAAATTGATGACAAACTGGCCCAGGGATATGAAAAGGAGCGCATCGAATTCCGGTACGCGGCAAACCGGACCATAACGGTTTACACCGGAAAGGTGGAAGCCGCCCGGGCTGCCATGAACAAACTCATCGAGCTTGGGAAAACGGGGATTTTGTTCACGGACAACACCTATGAGAACTCCGTGGAATACATCTTTACAAGACTCAATGAAGTCAAGCCGCAAATGGTGGAGGAAGCCACCGTAAGCGCAAGGGAAGTGGCTGAGAAATTCGCCAAAGACTCCAAAAGCAGGCTGGGAAAAATCAAAATGGCCAGCCAGGGACAATTCTCCATTGACGACCGGGACAAGAACAATCCCCATATCAAAACCATACGGGTGGTTTCCACTGTGGAGTATTATCTGTCCGATTAAAATCCATCATGAGGGAGCCGGGACATTGAAACAAAGCCAGTGGCAAACCAGAGAACTGACCACCTTTTTTCTTGATGGGGTTCGGGGGGCTATCCCCGGCGCTGCCCTACAGTTATCGGTTCTATCAAAAATCGTCCAGTCATGGCTTCCAGGGCCGAAGAGGATTCTGGATCTGGGATGCGGGGATGGGATTTTGGGCAGAACCCTCATGACCATTTTCCCCATGGCAGAAGTCGTGTTCGCGGATTTTTCAGAACCCATGCTGGAGGCTGCCAAGGAAAAATTAAAAGGCAAACCCCATGCTGCCGTGATTCATTGCGATTTTTCTTCTCCCCAATGGCTGGATCATCCGGATGTGAACATTCCATTTGATATCATCGTATCGGGTTTTGCCATCCATCATCAGCCGGATGGGAGAAAAAAAGAACTGTACGGGGAAATTTACAACCTTCTGACCGAAAGCGGGCTGTTTCTGAACCTGGAACATGTTTCTTCCGCCACAAACCAGATCACCAGGGTTTTTGATGATTATTTTGTGGACAGCCTTTACGCCTTTCATCAGTCTGCGGGTTCTTCGGATTCCAGAGAAGAAATTGAAAAAACCTATTACGACCGTCCGGACAAAGTGGAAAATCTCCTGGCTTCAGTGGATCTCCAGTGCCAATGGTTGAAGAAAATGGGTTTTCAGGACGTGGATTGTTTTTTCAAGATCTTCGAGCTGGCGTTATTCGGGGGGAGAAAAAGAACATGACGGGAAGGACGGGGTGAGCATGAATCTTTTTAGAATCCATCAGCATCTCGTATCCAATCCCCTTGAGGACATCCCTTCCGTGGTTTTCCGGGAACTGGACCGCTTGAATATTGAAGTACCCCAAGGCGAAGTGGCCATCACCGCCGGAAGCCGGGGCATTGACCACATCGCTGATATTACTAAAGCCGCTGGAGACTGGTTGAAGCAAAAAGGGGCCAGGCCCTTCATCGTTCCCTGCATGGGTTCCCATAACGGGGCCACGGCCAAAGGCCAGCGGGCCATGGTGGAATCCCTGGGCATCACCGAAAAGGCCATGGGTATGGAGATCCGGTCTTCCATGGATGTGGTGAAGATCGGTTCCGTGGCCTCGGGAGAGGTGTTCATGGATCAACATTGCCATGGGGCCGCCGGGGTTATGGTGTTGAACCGCATCAAGCTCCATACGGCTTTCTCAGGTCCGGTCCAGAGCGGTCTGATGAAAATGATGGTGGTGGGCATGGGGAAAATAAAATCCGCCCAAACCTTTCATGACGCCCCGTCAGGCCAAATGAAGGACATGCTCCTGGACATGGGAAGGCTGATCCTGGCCTCCGGAAAAATATTGGCAGGCCTTGCCATTCTGGAGGACGGGTTTGATCGGATGGCCGAAATCCATGCCGTTCGTCCCGAAGAATTATTAAGAAGAGAAGCCGAACTCCTGGAGCGGCATCGTCAATATTTTCCAGGCCTTCCGGTTTCGGATATGAATGTGCTGGTGGTGGACGCCATGGGTAAAACATACAGCGGTACTGGCATGGACACCAACGTCATCGGGTACCGGGGAATGAAGGGGCAGGAGGATCTGGAAACGCCGAAGATCAAAATCATTGCAGCCCTTTCCTTATCGGAAGCCTCCCTGGGAAACGCCATCGGCGTGGGGCTTGCCGATGTCATCACTCGGCGGCTGCGGAATGCCGTGGATGAAGAGAAAACCTTCATCAATGCCTTCACCACTGGCGAGATGCAACGGGCCAAAATTCCCGCCACCCTGGCCGATGATGAAGTCCTGATTTCAAAGCTTCGGGAACGGTTTGGAGACCGCCGGTGGATGTTCATTCCCAATACCCTTCACCTGGAAACCCTTTATGTGACTGAGGATCTGCTTCCTGAGATTCTGCTGAATCCCCTGTGTAAAGCAGACCCGGAGCCGGTTCCCTTGCGCTTTTGTGGCGGCAGACATCAATTGAAATTCTAAAACAACTCAGACAAAGGAAGCGTAGCATGGATATTCGCGATCACAATCGAAAAGCATGGGATCATCAGGCGAAAACCTGCAACCGATGGACAATTCCCGCCGGCGATCATGAGATCCTGGAAGCGAAAAAGGGCCATTGCCGCATCTTCCTCACCCCGTCAAAACCCATCCCCGTGGACTGGCTGATGCCCCTGGTCTCCAGAAAAGTGCTCTGCCTGGCTTCAGGGGGAGGCCAGCAGGGACCGTTGCTTGCCGCTGCCGGGGCTGAAGTGACGGTATTTGACAATTCCCCGGAGCAACTGGCACGGGACCGGATGGCAGCAATCAAACACGGCCTGGAGCTGAAGACCGTGGAAGGCGATATGGTCGATCTTTCCGTTTTTCCCGATAATACCTTTGATTTGATCATCCACCCGGTGGCCAATTTGTTCGTGCCGAATATCCTGCCGGTCTGGCAGGAGGCTTTTCGCGTGTTGCGGGAAGGGGGAGAACTGCTTTCCGGATTCAACAATCCAGTGAGGTATATTTTTGACGAAGAAGATTATGAAAAAGGCGTTCTTACCCCCAAATATTCCATCCCGTACTCGGATCTGGATTATCTGGATCAGGATGAAACCATAAAAAAGAGGATCCACGGCGGTTCACCCCTGGAATTTTGCCATACCCTGGAGGACCAGATTTCAGGACAAATCGAAGCGGGTCTGGTGATCATCGGATTTTACGAAGATCGGGACCTGGAGGAGGATCACCACATGATTTCCAGATTCATGCCCACCTATATGGCCACCCGGGCCTGGAAGGTTCGGGGAAGCTAAGGGCGTGGAGAGTGAAGAGTAAAGGGTGAAGGGTGAACGGGGAACTGAAAAGCACAACCCGGCAACCCTATTAAAATCTTGGAGAATTCTCGGGGCATCATGGCTTCTCCCTGGTTTCGGGCAAGATCTGTTATTCTTCTTGATCTTTCGTTCGGTTAATGAGATGTTTGTCCACTCAATGGAATTAATCACAACGGGCCGTCTGCTGATCTTGGTGGACGGCCTCGTTTTTTGGAAGGTAAAAGAAAATGAAATTTGATGACATGGGATTGAATCCCAAACTGATGAAAGCCATACAGTCCCTGGGGTTTGAAGAACCCACCCCCATACAGGCCGCAGCCATTCCCAAAATCATGGACGGCCAGTCCGACCTGGTGGGGCTGGCCCAGACCGGCACCGGAAAAACAGCCGCCTATGGGTTGCCCATGCTCCATCTCCTGGAGCCGGGAGCCATGGCTCTTCAGGGCCTCGTGCTCTGCCCCACCCGCGAACTCTGCCTTCAAATCACTGAGGATCTGACCCAGTATTCGCGCTATATGAAAAACATTCAAATTACGGCGGTTTATGGCGGGGCGGCTATGGCCGAGCAGATCCGTAAAATCAAACAGGGTTCCCAAATCATCGTGGCTACCCCGGGTAGGCTTCTGGACCTGATGAAACGAAAGGTGACCTCCTTCAAACATATCCGGTTTGTGGTTCTGGATGAGGCGGATGAAATGTTCAGCATGGGGTTTCAGGAAGACATCAACGAGATTTTAATGGTCACGCCCGAAACCCGGCGGACCTGGCTTTTTTCGGCCACCATGCCGTCTGCTGCCGCCCGGATTGCAAAAACCTATATGAACAATCCCGTGGAAGTGACCATGGGGCACCGTAATATCAGCGCGGATCATATTCTTCACACCTGCTATGTGATCCGTGAAAAAGACCGCTACGCAGCCCTCAAGCGGATCATCGATTTTGAACCGGATATCTATGCGCTCATCTTCTGCCGAACCCGGACGGAAACCAGCGCAGTGGCGGAGAAACTGGTGAAGGAGGGCTACCGTGCAGAGGCCATCCACGGGGACTTGTCCCAGGAGCAACGCACCCGGGTCATGAGAAAATTCAGGGAAAAGAGTTTGCAAATGCTCATCGCAACAGATGTGGCGGCCCGTGGCATTGATGTGGAAAACATCTCCCATGTGATCCACTACAATCTTCCGGATGAAGCGGAACGATACACCCATCGCAGCGGACGAACCGCACGGGCCGGGAAATCCGGCGCGTCCATGATCCTGGTCAATACCCGGGAAGCCAAGCGTCTCAAGGAGATAGAACGTCGCGCCGGGATTCGATTCACCATGGGGACCCTTCCTCAGGGCCGGGAGATTTGCGAAAAGCAGTTGTTGTCCATGGTGAACCGGGTGGTGGCAGTTTCCGTCAACCCGGATGAAATCGCCCCTTATCTGGGGCCGGTTTACAAATTGCTGGGCAATTTAAGCCCGGTGGAATTGATTCAGAGGTTTGTGTCCGCGGAATTCAACCATTTTCTGGAGGATTACCGGAACGCCCCGGATTTGAACGCCCAAGCCCATTATGCTGGGGCATCCGAGGAATCCGGGAAGACCGGTAAGTTCGGTAAACCCGTTAGATCCGAGAAGTCCGGTAAGACCGGTAAGTTCGGCAAACCCGTTAGATCCGAAGAATCCGATAAGCCAGGAAGGTACGATAAGCCCGGTAGATCCGAGAAATCCATCTTATCCGAGAAATCTGGCCCATCCGGAAAATTCAGTTCATCCGAAAAGCCTTCCAAATATAAACCCATTCGGGATGAACAGCGATTTTCAATGAATATCGGCCGGAAGGATAATATCAATGAGGGAGCCATTGTGCGCTGGGTCTGCGAAAAGACCGGCATCTCATCGGATAAGATCGGCCAGATCCATCTTCAAAATGAAGTTGCTTTTTTTGATGTGGACAAACGGGAGGCAGAAAAAGTCTCTAAAAAGCTGAAAAATGTCAAACTGGATGACCGCGCCATCACCATCGAATGGGTCAGCACAGACACCGCCCAAGAAGATCCTTCCAAGAAACGACGGGAGCGGAAGAAGTAGAGGGGATAGGGGCGAACCCATGGGTCCGCCCCTTGTTCGGGCATGAGGGTCTTACATGGAATAGAACCCTTTGCCTTCCTTGGCCAGTTTTTCCAAGAGAGGCGAGGGGGTCCAGTATTCGGCCCCGACCAGATCCTTATACTTCAGAATGGCTTCGTAAATATTCTTCAACCCCACCGTATCAGCGTAGAACATGGGCCCGCCGTGATAAGCGGGAAACCCGTAACCGTACAGATAGACTGCATCGATATCCACGGGACGCGCTGCAATCCCTTCCTCCAGGATTTTGGCCCCTTCGTTAATCATGGAATAAAGAGCCCTTTCCAGGATTTCCTGATCCGTGATCACACGTCGGACGATTCCGCGATCCTTTGAATGTTGGAGGATCAGCTCTTCGATGAGGGGATCGGGGGTTGTGTTGCGTTTATCATCGTATTTATAGAAGCCTGCGCCCGTTTTCTGGCCGTAACGACCCATTTCGCAGATCTTGTCCAGGAGGTTGTTGTCCTGTTCCCGCTTGGTGAGTTCATTGAACTTGGCCTTCCGGTTTCGCCAGCCCACATCCAGGCCTGCCATATCGCTCATGGCATAGGGTCCCATGGGGAATCCGAAGTCGAAGATGACTTTATCGATCTGGGTGGGAAGAGCGCCTTCTTCCAGCATGAATCCGCACTCCCTGGATCTCTTGCCCAGCATCCGGTTGCCCACAAATCCATCACAGACACCGACCATAACGGGCACTTTGCCGATCTTCTTGCCGATTTTCATGACCGTGGCCTTTACGTCATCGGCTGTCTTGGCCCCACGAACGTTTTCCAGAAGACGCATGACATTGGCGGGGCTGAAGAAATGCATTCCCACCACATCCTGTGGCCGCCCGGTGGCTGCTGCGATGTCATCGATGTTGAGATAGGAGGTGTTGGAGGCGAGAATGGCTCCAGGTTTGCAAATCTTCTCGAGTTTTCCGAAGACTTCCTTTTTAACAGCCATGTCCTCGAAAACCGCTTCAATAACCAGATCCACATCCTTCAGATCTTCGTAGGAAAGGGTGGGCATGATGAGGGCCATGCGCTGGTCCATATCTTCCTGGGCCAGTCTGCCCTTGGCAACGGTATTGGAATAATTCTTACGAATGACGCCCAGGCCACGATCAATGAACTCCTGCTTCATGTCCAGGAGTCGAACGGGGATGCCTGCGTTGGCAAAGCACATGGCAATACCACCGCCCATGGTTCCCGCACCCAGGATCCCGACGATTTTAATGTCGCGAGTGGCCAGGTCTTTTGGCAGTCCGGGAACCTTGACCACTTCACGTTCGGCAAAAAAGACATGTCGCTGGGCGCCGGACTGGGTGCCCTGGCGAAGTCCTTCAAAAAGGGTTCTTTCCTGTTTCATACCCTCATCAAAAGACATTTCGACCGAGGCACGAATGGCCTCGATGCACTTAAACGGGGCAATGAATCCACGCTTGGATCTGGCAATGCTCTTGGCGAAATCTTCGAACTGGGTCGGGCTGTCCACTTTTGCGGCCATTTCCCTTACCTTGCGAAGGGGTGTTTTTTCAGTAACAATTCGTTTGGCATAAGCCAGGGCTGCGGTTTTCAGATCCCCCTCGGCGATTTCATCGATGATGCCGATGGTTTTGGTTTTCTGGGCTGAAATGGGATCACCCGAGACGATCATCTCCAGGGCGGCCTTGACCCCGGCAATGCGTGGAAGCCGCTGGGTGCCGCCCGCGCCGGGCAGAAGTCCCAGTTTCACTTCGGGCAATCCGACTTTTGCTGTGGGTGCGGCGATGCGGAAGTGGCAAGACAATGCAACTTCCAATCCCCCACCCAGGGCCGTTCCGTGAATGGCTGCAATCATGGGTTTGGGTGAATCTTCCATGAAATAAACCACATCAGGAAGAGCGGGTGGTTGACTGGGTTTCCCGAACTCACGGATATCAGCGCCCGCAATAAACGTGCTGCCACCACACAGGATCACCATGGCTTCAACGTCGTTATCAGCTAAGCCCTGCTCGACACCGGATTGAAGTCCTGCGCGAACGGCCTGGGAAAGGGCGTTGACCGGGGGATTGTTGACAAAAATGATACCGATATTGCCTTCTTTGGAAAAAGTAACTTCCGACATGTGTACACTCCTTAATGCTTTAAAATTTATTTTCTATCAGCCCCGCCGCCATGTCTCCGTCGCCGGCAAGAAGCCGTCCCTTGAACTTTATTGTAGATGAAAGGATAAGGCCTTGTTTTTTTAGAGCGATGAATATAGGTGAAAGACGCTTGTGTGTCAACCCCGGTGCACAGTGCCTTTATTTCGTTGTTTACTTTTTACATTTTTCAGTTTAGGTAAAATGAACAACCCTCTCCAGACCCTATCGTTATATTTTTTGTAGCCATAGGGTACAATCTAATCCTGACTTAATATCACAATTTTATTCTGTTTAACCCTTGATTTAGAAAGGAACAACTTCATGGCGGTGTCTACAACTGTAAAACCAGGCTTTTTCGGGTGGATCAATGTCTCGCTTTTATTCGTGATTTACATGGCGGCCTTTGGCATGGTCTATTATGGATTCTCTGTCATTTTTCCCATGATGATCAAATCACTGGAATGGAACCGGGGGACAGCCTCCATTGCCCACACCCTTAGTGGCATGCTCATGGGCCTTTTGGGCCCTGCCGTTGCCTTTTCCATTCAAAAATTCGGGCCCAAAAAAACATTGATATTCGGTTTTGTGATTATGTTGGTCGGGCTGTTGTTTATGGGAACCATCATGTCCCAAATGTGGTTGTGGATCGTTCTTTGGGGTATTGTCGTCCCCATCGGTTTTGCTTTTGGCGGGGCCCTTACCCTGCAAACCATTCTTTTATATTGGTTTAATCTAAAAAGGGGAACAGCCATGGGCATTGTGATGACCGGGGCGGCTGTGGGCGGATTTGTTGCCCAGCCTTTGTATTCCTGGCTGATGGCATACACCAACACATGGCGCAGTGGTTGGCTGATGGGTGCAGCGTTTGTACTACTCGGCCTGATCTGTACGTTCTTTGTGGTAAACAAACCCCAGGATATCGGACAATTCGCAGACGGCTTATCTCCGGATGAAGTAAAGGCGGCGGCGGAACGAAACAAGGGAAAAACCAAAATTCATAAAACAGGGGACATCTGGGGAATAAAAGAAGTTTTAAAAACAAGGACCCTCTGGTTTTATGTCATTCTTACAGCCTCTTATCTCATGGCTTTAATGTTTATTGCCTCGCACGGGATATTAGATTTCCTGGACCGGGGGTTTTCAGAAATGCAGGCCCCTTTAATTTTCAGCATGGTATTGCTGGGCAGTGCGATTATTCGCTTCCCCATCGGTATGCTGGGGGATAAAATAGAACCCCGCCATATCATCAATGCGTCTTTCGGCATCATGATGATTATGGTGTTTTTGATCTGGAAAAACCAAAGCATTCAAATGATCATGGTAGCGGGATTTTTCTTCGGGGCTTGTTATGGCACCAATCTAATCATGTTTCCCACACTCTTGGGCAATTATTATGGCCCTGAGGTCTTTGCCGGGATCAACGGAATCATTGGACCCCTGTTTGTCGTATTCAGCGGGATTGTGCCCATGGGCTCAGGATATGTTTATGAGAACTTCGGGAACTATGATCCGGTTTATATTTTTCTGGTATGCCTGCTGGTCATGGCCTTTGCGTTTTCCTTTTTTATGAAACCGCCCATGAAGAAGGCATAGAGAATGAGCGTCAGGCGTTAGGATATAAAATGGGCCTGGGGTCAGACTTGATGCTCCCGTAAAAAGTCTCGAAGTTCCTCGCCCCGGCGAAGACCGGGGCCAGGACGCCATTCTTTACTTTGCAAGATAAACTGTCAATAATGAAGACCTGACCCTTCTATTCTCCATCATGTCTGCCTTCTGCGGTTTTGGATAAAATCCATGATCGCGGTCAGACAAAAGAACGGCAACAACCAAATGAGGCGGCTGCCGTATCGGTTATGCGGTATCGATAAAGCAGCGGTTATAAAGGCGCTCAGTCCATAGGCTACGACGAGTGCGGCCAGGAACAGGGCCGGGATGAAACGCCGGTGTTTAAGGTAGAGAAACAGCGCCACTGCAGCCAGCAGCAGGCACAGCGTGATAAACTGAAGGTGAAGGTTGTTGAAACTTCTGAGACTCAGCTTGTTGTGACTTTGTCTTGACCGGGCATATGATTCGAATTCACCTGGAAAATAAGCCTTGATGGCGTCCGTGGGCAAGGGCTCGTCCATATAGGAAACAATCCCATACCAATTATTTATCATGGGCAGTTGGCGAAGAGTATTCAAAAGGGTCATTTTTACGATCAGGAATGGATAATGCCGGACAGTTTCGATAACGATTTTTTCCCCTTCCTGACCATATCCGCGGATTCCTCCAACCTTAAGGAAAGGGCTGTCGTCCGACCACAGGAACGTATCGGAGTTTGCCGGAAGCTGGTCGATGTATTGGCACAGGGCATAGTTTTCCTCCGCACAGTGGGCACGGAGATATTTGACTGCCGGACCGTCGGCCACCAGCCGGGCCAAAGGAAAAACGTAACCGCCCGGGGAGATGGTTAAGGTACCATATGAACGATACCCATTGGCCAATAGAAGTATCAGGGCCGCGGTCACGGCAAGGGTCGCCCACCCCGGCGCAGGGGACGGAAAGAGAGGCTGTTTTTGCGTCACCTTCTTGAACAACCATGCGGCCGCAAGCAATCCCAGGGCAAGGGGAATGTGGGATAAGTGCACTGTGACGGCCACGATGGCCAGGGCGATGAGGTAGGTTTTTTCACCTGAACCAAGCTGGCCCAGGTGGAAGATCAGGAGGAAAAAAACCAGAATCAGAACGCCTGTAAAAATATCCGGCATGATAAAACCGGTAAACCAGGGAAGATTGCTCAGCAGGCAAAGAGGAATCGTCACCCCGAGAAAGGCCAAGGGTGATGTCAACCCGAAAACCACACGAAGAACCAGACGCAGGAGATGGGCGACGATAAGTGCCTGGACAGCCGCCACAAGCCAAAGCGTGTGCACCCATAATGACGGCGCAAGGAAAAGATTGTAGAAAAAACTCCGCAAATAATTGTTATTCAGGCCGATGTAATCACCGGTATCAGGGTAGACAAGAGGATAACCGTTATAAATAGCCACCCCACAGAGGCAGAGTGTGGCCAGGATAAGTGCAAGCATGTTGTACAGTGTCTGCAATTTCATGACGGTTTTCTCCGGCACCGGTCAAAAAACGAAATAATGAAGTTGTATCGACCGATGGTGGAACAGGTCGACTTGCATGAGGCTATTTTTGCCAGTAATGAAAATCGGTATTTCAGCGCTCGCATATTCGAATATGGCTCTTTCATTTTCAGGCGATGCTCTTTTCCGGGAAAACCAGGTATTTCCGCAGTAAAAAGTTCCCCGCAAATCCGAACAAAGAAGCAATTGATTTGCTCAGAAACAAAGGTATCCCGGTGGTGGAGAGGAAAAGGGTGATTTCTGCATCAAAAAACCCCATGATGGCAAGCGTGATCAGATAGGCCAAGATTTCCCCGGGGGTGCTCCAGGCTGCCTTGTGCCGGAACAAGATAAGGATGCATAAAAAGTAATTGATGGCAGCAGCACTGAGATAGGCGGTAACGATGGCCGTGGTTAAATTGAGGCCAACCTGAAGGAATAGCATGAACAGAACAATATTACAGACCGCGCTGGTGCCGCCGATGATAAGATACAAAAGCAGTTGCATGGGGAAAGGGGCGGTATGTGCGCTGTAGTGTAATATGCAGTAAAGTGATCTGGCACCGTCCTTCCATCCGATTTTCTTGCCTTCTTCATAACTCCTGGGAAGGTAGGAAATCGCGCACTCCCAGACGCGGCAGCGTTTCTGGGCAATCTTGGCAACAACCTCCGGCTCGAAGCCGAAACGGTCTTCCTTTAGCTCAATCGATTGGATGATTTCCCGTCTGAAGAGCTTGTAGCAAGTTTCCATGTCGGAAATGTCCAGATTGGTCATCATGTTGGAAACAAAGGTTAGCGTCTTGTTCATCCAACTGTGCCAGAAATATAGGATTTTTCGAGAGCCTGGCCTCAGGTACCGTGAGCCGAAAACAACGTCAGCCTCGTCCCGGAGCAGCGGCTCCAGTAACTTTCGGTATTCCAGGGGGTCATATTCCAGGTCCGCATCCTGAATTCCAACAAAGTCACCGGTGGCATGGGCAAATCCGGTCCGCAGGGACGCGCCCTTCCCCTGGTTCAATGTATGGTGAAGGACTTTGACCTCGGGAAACCTCTGCTCGAGAGTGAGAGCGATTTCAAAGCTCTTGTCCTTTGAGCAGTCATCCACGATGATGATTTCCAACTTCAGCTGCTCCGACCGAAGGGCCAGCACCTTTTCGATGCAATGGGCGAGGGTCTTTTCTTCGTTATAGCAAGGAACAACCAGGGACAGAGTACATGGAGTCAGTATAGTCGTCGCCGAGTGAGGAGATGGCATTTCAGGAACCTACAAAAATTTAGATAGTTAGATTGCCTCATTCAGGCCGGCAACAATTTTCAAAACGGGCCACTATTTTTGCCTTTCAGGGTTCTCGTACAAAATTCGCTCAAAATAAGCAACCGTCTTGAGCGATCCTTCCCGCAAGGGGATCTTCGGTTCCCGCCTCAACTCCCAGGCGAGGGGTCCGACAAGGACTCAATTTTGTATGAAACCGCCCATGAAGAAGGCATGGAGGATGAAGGGATAGGTGCCAGGCCTCAGGATATAAAATGGGCATGGGGTCAGTCTTGATGCTCCCGTAAAAAGTCTCGAAGTCCGTCACCCCGGCGAAGGCCGGGGTCAGGACGCCATTCTTCACTTTGCAAGATATACTGTCAATAATGAAGACCTGATCGCGTTGTGATCCTTGATTTCTATTTCTTTAACAAAAGATATTATTTTTTTTCTCCGGTGCAATCCACTATTAACATACCTCCGTAATTCACAGTGCCGGACATCATATTACCCGTCACAGTACCTTTGTTAGTGGCTTGAAACCCACGATGTGTATATACTATTTCAAATTCATCGCCATCAACTGTTCCTGTCAGCGGTGAATCTCCATCAGTGCTCTTGTAGGTCCCGGTCAATGAATCTCCATCCTGAGTCAATAAGATTTCCGGATGAATCATCTTGTTATTGGAATCTAAACTTAAAACCCATCTGCCCGTCATGTCTACATCCGCTGCTTGAACAATTCCGGTGCCTAAAATAAAACCCATTGCCAACAGACCAAAAATAACAAGATTTACCTTTTTCATATTTTTCTCCTGGTTAATTTGAATTTCAGCATGTAACATTATTTGTACCCAATATTACTCGGCATTTAGTGGGAAATCTTTAGTATTAAGTAAAATTTGGAAGACGCCCAGGAAATTAGAATTTCAATCCATTGCTGAAACATCGATTTATGTCCATGTCTCGGACAAACTCAAACAACGGGCCCTCGATGCCATCCACTTATCCGGGATTATGCCGTCAATGCCCTGATGTATAAGCTTGGCCTGCGGGTGGGCGAGGCGCAAGGCCTAAGCCTGGAAGACAATTTTAAAAAGCTTGTGACTTATTCTCCCATCCGGGTCACATTTAACGTCACCTGTCGCACTCTTCGCCATTCGTTGGCATCCCATTTAAATGGCAACAACGTGGATATCCTGGTCATCCAGAGTATCCTGGGCCATGCTTCCACCCGGAGCCCCGAACCCTATATCCATCCGTCTATGCATCGAATCCGAAAGGCCATGGAAAAACTGCCGGGTGTGAAATTTGTCAAAGAACTGATCAGAAAAGGAGAAATTGATTTACGGTTCCAGAAACCATTCGGGCCGAAGCTGGAATAACCGTTTTATCAATTACTTCCTATTTACTTGCGCCTAACTCGCAAACTGACTGCGGGGTTCGGCTGAACTGTGCCGCCCAGCTTTTTGGGTCGGCACCAGTGAATGGTGTACGCCCGGCATGGGCGTGAATTTATGGGGTGTAAGTCCCCTATGTGTGAATCCTGTCGATGTCAAAAAGACATTGACACAAACATTAGCCGACGGCAAGGGCGTTTCCGCAAGGAAAGGTCTGAAGGCGGAGCGCAGCGAAAGGCTCGCCGTAGGTGAGAGCGA
>VMSV01000225.1 GCA_013791935.1 Desulfobacteraceae bacterium
AAAGCCCTCAAAAACCTCCGGGAATTTTATATCGGCATCTTTGGCAGCCTGAATCCATCGCGGAGTGTCCCGCAATACTAGATTTTTCCGGCTGATCTCTTCATCATAGGCCATGGCTCCTGAGCCCTCGGCAGGGGGTTCGGGCAGAAGCACTGCGCTATCGGGAATGGCTTCGGAGGAAAGGTATCCCGCCTTGTTCATCATCTGACTCATGGCGGCTTCTTTTTTTAGCGTTTCAGCTTTGATGCCTTCCTGTTGAGCATCAACCTGACCTGTTTCCCCAAAACCAGCAAACCCTGTAGCCATCACGACAAACGAAATCACCCATAGCACTCTGCGCAACTGCATTTTTATTTCCTCCCTCAGGTTTCATGTTTTTCTCAAAATGGATTCCATCACACAAGTTATTCTATTTCCACCGTCATGGTCACACGAACCCGAACCTTGCTTTCACCAATTTCAACCGGAGGTGCCATGGAACCTGACTCCTCGGCCATGGCCGCAGAGCGGGCCAGTTTATACGGGCCCGGTATATCTTCGGGTTGAGTATGGATGCTTACAATTTTTTTTATTTTTACGCCCGCCGCCTTTGCAATGGTTTCGGACCGTTGCCTGGCCTTTCGGGTTGCAAGGGTTAAGGCTTCATTTTCCAACCCATCAAGGTTCTTGATGTAGGCGCTGATGTAGTTAATGGTGTTGGCTCCTTTTCCAAGGGCCGCGCCGATGACCTTTGACGCGTATTCCGCAAGGATGCCAGGCTCGAACTCCTCCATTTTTACTTCAATGGCATTGTATACTTCATAGCCCGAGATAACAGGGGGCTTTGATTGATAGTCTCTCACAGGAGTCACGCGAAAATCGGCTGTTTTCATCTGGAGGCTTTTGATCTTCAGGTCTTGAATGGCAGATAGAACCCCCTTAACACGGTTTGAATTATCCAGTGCCGTGTTTTCCATATCCTTGCCTTTGGTTAAAACAGCAATGGACAGGGTCATTGAATCATTCCGGCCTGAAACCTCGGCAATCCCTTCCGTTTGAATCACATTCAGGCTTTGCCCGGACGGGGATAGACCGTAGGCAGGCCCGATCATCAGACCCATCAAAAACATAACCGTAAAAGCAACTGATTTTCCCATGATGTCCTCCTTGGATGTTTAGGGTTCAAGTTATACAACAAAATCATCCGACTTGAAAAGACGAAACAGGATACATGGGTCTTAATGCGCCACCCTTGGGCATCAACAAAGGTGTTGACACACCACAACCCCTTTTCATATACAGCTATCATTAAACAACAATGCCTTAACCTCTTATCCTATCAAACATTTTCGGGAGAAACACATGGATGGCGTATTAAGTGATATCAGAGTGCTGGATTTCGGTCGTTTTATTGCCTGCCCGTATTGCGGCATGCTGCTGGCGGACATGGGCGCGGAAGTCATTCGCATTGAACGGCCCGGGGGTGAGGAAGATCGTACTGTTGGGCTGACCGGACCCCATGGGGAAAACATGTCTTTTCCCGGCCTGGCCCGGAATAAAAAAGGGATCACGCTAAACCTTTTCAAGAGTGATAAAGCCAAAGCGGTGTTCGGGGACCTGGTAAAAAAAAGTGACGTGGTCATCCACAATTTCGCGCCCGAGGCCGCCCGAATGGCAGGCCTGACCTATGACGAACTTAAAAAAATAAAACCCGATATCATTCTGGTGTCCATGTCCTGCTTCGGGAATACCGGCCCCTACGCGGATCGTACCGGGTTTGATTTTGTGGCCCAGGCCATGTCCGGAGCCATGAGAGTAGGCGGATATCCGGACAAAGACCCCATCCGCGCCTTCATCAATCCCATGGATTTCGGAACCGGCACCGCAGCAGCCTTCGGCACCATGGTGGCCATAAGACATCGGGATAAAACCGGTGAAGGACAGGCCGTGGACTTGGCCCTGCTGCAAACCGCCTTGAATTACACGGCCCCGTCGGTGGCGGAGATGGATGTGCTGGGCATCCCCAAGCCCATCATCGGCAACCGGGCACCCTATGTAGGGCCCACGGATCTGTATCCGTGCAAAGATGGGTATGTGTTTGTAGCGGTGATCATGAATTCCATGTGGAAACGAATGGCCAAGGTTATCGGGGTGGAACACCTGGTTAAAGATCCGGATTTGAAAACCGATTATAACCGGTATGAACATCGGGACCGGATCGATCCTCTGGTCAAAGCGTGGATGGCCGAACGCACCAAAGCGGAAATCATCAAGGTGATGGAGGAGGCCCGGATCCCCTGCGGCCCGTTGATGAACCTGGATGAAATCTCCAAAGATCCGCATATCCGATCGGAGCATATGCTGGAATACAGTGACCTTGAAATTCCGGGCCTGGACAAAATCCCCATCCCGGGCATCCATGCCAGAATGTCCAAAACCCCGGGGAAAATCGTTACCCGGGCTCCCCGGGTAGGGGAACACAATACCCGGGTCTATAAAGATCTTTTAGGCTACAGTGATGAGTATATGAAGGAACTGGCGGCAGAAAAGCTCATATAGATTGCCAAATCAAGGGTGTCCATCACCTTCCGGATGGACACCATGGGTGATGGATGAGGACTTCTACCTGGCACATCATAGAAGACGCCGATCATTGTGACCCTACCCTGGTTTTACGGTTGTGTGTATCTGCGGCGTCAAATGGCATCCCGCATAGGCGACTATAGCGAAATGCCATTTTCCTTGCATCTGCGGCAAACTTGAAAATCGAATTACAGCCGGATCCTGCCCAGGCCGAGCAAATGCGGAATTTTCATGTCTCGTTTCCCTCTAAATCGGAACCCTGGGTTCCTTTTTTTCAAATTGCTAATAATTAATATTTATAACAATTAGTTACATCAATATTGAGGGCCTTTAACAGGGCCAATCGGAATCAATCGTTCCCTCAACCGTTTTCATAGAGGACGGAATCCGATATTCCAATGCCTCGCCTTATTGACAACATCTTAATATCATTAATTAAAAAACTTTTTTTCGAGGATGGTACACTTTGTGCTTTGTGGATGGCAATAAATCGGTACGATAACATGAATTTATGCTGAAAGGAAAAATGATGGCCAAAAAAAAATCCGACGATCAAGAGATAACGGTTACGGGAATCATTAACTCCATTGAATGGGATGATGATGACAATATCACGGCTGTGGAGCTTTCAACAGATGATGAGGATTTTATCGTAAAATCTGACCTTATAGGAAAAGAACTCTTCGATTATGTGGGCGAAGAAGTGGAAGTAGTGGGCACCGTCGTCAAGGGGAAAGGAGACGGTGATTACATTAAGATTTTGAGTTACGATGTTCTCGATGACTTTGATGACGATTATGAAGACGACGATGACTTTGATTACGAGGACGACGATGACGACGATGATGACGATGATGATGATTTTGATGACAAGGAAGATTATTGACGAGTCAGGGCTTCAGGGAACCCGGACACGAGGGGACCACCCCTTAAAACAAAAGGAGAACAAAACACATGCAACCTGAAATTTTTGTCGAAACAAAAACCGAGTCCCTTGCAGACGATAAAGATGAGGACCCTTTAGGTAGTCGCTTAATCCCCCGGAAAAAAATCCAACCCCTTTTTGGAGACAGGCATGGCGATTTCAATCTCAGCCACAATGTTTCCCTGACACAGTATTTAAAACCAAAGAAACCCATTAATTTTACTACCAGGTTGTTCAGAAAAAAATTTTACCGCGGTGTTACGGACAAGCAATGGAACAACTGGCACTGGCAGATCCAAAACCGCATACGTTCCATATCCCAGCTGTCCCGCATCATGCCCCTGACCCGGGAAGAACGCGACGCCATGGAGGTTTCGGGAACAGCTCTACCCCTGGGCATCACGCCCTATTTTGCAAGCCTTATCGATCCTGAAAATCCGGATCAGGCTCTTAGAAAAACAGTAATACCCACCATTCATGAGCTTTTTAAAATGCCCTGCGAATCCGATGATCCATTGGGAGAGGAGCATCAAAGCCCGGTACCAGGACTGGTTCATCGATATCCGGACAGGGCTCTTTTGATGGTGACGGATTTCTGCTCCACATACTGCCGGTACTGCACAAGGTCACGGGTGGTGGGAAACGGCACCGTTCATCCCAACCGATCCCGGTTGCAAATGGCCGTGGAATACATCCGAAATCATCCCATGATCCGGGACGTGCTGGTGTCTGGAGGTGACCCGTTAACATTAAGCGATGATCGGCTTGAATGGCTGCTTCAGCAGTTGAGAACGATTCCACACCTGGAAATTATCCGGATCGGGACAAAAGTCCCTGTGGTGCTTCCCCAACGGATCACCATGAAGCTGGTGAGAATGCTGCGTAAATATCACCCCATCTGGATGAGCCTTCATTTCATTCATCCGGAGGAGTGTACGCCTGAAGCCTACAGAGCCTGCGAAATGCTCGCTGATGCCGGGATTCCCCTGGGCTCCCAAACGGTTCTTCTCAAGGGTGTGAATGATGACGTGGAAACCATGAAGGGATTAATGCATCATCTGATGAGGATGAGGGTCCGTCCTTATTATCTTTACCAGTGCGATCCCATCAGCGGATCAGGTCATTTTCGAACGCCCATTGAAAAGGGGCTTGAGATCATCAAAGGGCTGAGAGGGTTCACCAGCGGTTATGCGGTTCCCACCTACGTTGTGGACGCCCCCGGCGGCGGCGGGAAAATCCCTCTGATGCCCAACTATGTCGAGGGATATGACCAGGACAACCTGGTGATGAAGAATTACGAGGGAAACCTCTACCGATACCCGGATGAAAGGCGTGCTTTCACGCCCCAAAATTAAATAATATCCATCGATTTATCAGCCAAGGCAGAAGTCCCATGGGCTTCTGCCTTGATCATTTGATGTTGATCCTTCCACCTTTTCATAAAGGTAGAGCAACAATCATACTCCCCCTGACAAGCTAAATGGGATGGAGAGCAGAAAAGGACAGTCCCATGAAAATTGGTTTAACCTACGATCTTCGCTCGGAATACCTGGCCATGGGATATTCCATGGATGAAACCGCGGAATTCGACCGGGACGACACCATCTCCGCCCTGGAAACAGCCTTAAGCCGCCTCGGCCATAAAACCGACAGAATCGGAAATGCCCGTGCCTTGATCAAACGGCTTTCTTCAGGAGACCGCTGGGATCTGGTATTCAACATCGCGGAAGGTCTTCACGGCATAGGACGGGAAGCCCAGGTTCCGGCGATTCTTGACATTTATGAGATTCCCTATACTTTTTCCGATCCCATGGTCATGAGTCTCACGCTGCACAAAGCCATGACCAAGCGGGTGATTCGAGACGCTGGTCTTGCCACCACGGACTTCTTTCTTGTACATGCAATCGCCGAGATGAAAAACATCCATTTTGATCCGCCCTATTTCATCAAACCTGTGGCTGAAGGAACCGGAAAGGGAACCTCTTCCAAATCCATCGTCCTAGATAAAAAGGGCTTGGAAAAAACCTGCAAAATCCTTCTGGATACCTACAAACAGGCTGTTCTGGTGGAGCCCTATCTGCCGGGACGGGAATTCACCACCGGGGTGGTGGGGACGGGGGAAGCCTCCCGAATTTTAGGAACCATGGAGATCCACCTTCTGGAAACGGCAGAACAAGGGGTATACTCCCATACCAACAAAGAGCATTTTGAAGACAGGATCAGGTACACCCTGGCAAAGTCCAAGGATGACCCCTTGATCGAAGAAGTGGAATCCCTGGTTCTTGCTTCCTGGAAAGCTCTGGAATGTCGCGATGGAGGCCGAATGGACATCCGGTGTGATGGAAAAGGAAAACCCATGTTCATGGAAGTCAACCCCCTGGCAGGGCTTCATCCCCAGCATTCGGATTTTCCCATTTTATGCGGCCTTCTGGACATCCCCTATTTGACCTTGATAGAAACGATTCTAAATTCAGCCATGTTACGCATAAAAAAATAAAGGTGCTTTGCCATGAAAATTGCCGTTGCGCACAACGCGGTTCCCGACAGTGCAATGCCCGATGAAAAAGATGTATTTGTTCAAGCAGAAGCCATATGTCAGGCCCTTGGCGAACTGGGCCATGAAACCTTCCGCCTACCCTGTACCCTTGATCTTCAAAAAGCAAAAGAAACCCTGAAAACCTATGATCCGCACCTGGTGTTCAACCTGGTGGAGTCTCTGGACGGAAAAGACCAATTGATCCATCTTTTTCCGTCCCTGCTGGATGTAATGAATCTTCCGTATACCGGTTCGGCCGCAACTGCCCTGTTCATGACTTCAAACAAAATTCTCGCCAAAAGGCAGATGGTTTCCATGGGCCTGAATACTCCCATCTTCTTCTCCCATGTCATGACATCTCCCGAAGGCCAGCGAACCGAATCGACGGCTTGCTCAAAGGGAGTAAAATGGCTTTTGAAATCAGCCTGGGACCACGCGTCCGTCGGTCTTGATGAAGATGAACTTCTTGAGAACAAAACCTTGCCGGACATCCAGGCCCTGGTACGTAAAAAGGCC
>VMSV01000217.1 GCA_013791935.1 Desulfobacteraceae bacterium
CATGGCCAAACTCGACAACTTGGTATCGACGGTGAGGAATAAATGAGAAGTTCAAAAAACAAAAGCAGGCAGGATAATCATGATCAATTATCTGCCTGCTAAAATCGGTTTCGGGAACGCGTCTACTCCCTATGTACTTCCTAAGCTTCCTAAAGCGAGCGATATCGCTCTAACCTATTGAAAAAATTGGCGTCCCCAAGGGGATTTGAACCCCTGTCGCCGGCGTGAAAGGCCGGTGTCCTGGACCGGGCTAGACGATGGGGACGCAAGGTATTTCTTTTATCCATTCAGGATATGGGCCGTGCTGGACTCGAACCAGCGACTCTCTGCTTAAAAGGCAGATACTCTACCGACTGAGTTAACGGCCCTCATTAAGAAGACCGTTTTTAGACAGATATGCCTGGTTTGTCAATAGAAAATCTGCCTGGCTGACTATTTATTTTTTCCAGGGGTTTATTTCCGCCAGAATTCCGGAACCATCAGAATGATAATCGTATAGATTTCAAGTCTTCCCAAAAGCATGCACCAGATGAGCAGCCATTTTCCCCAGAAAGGAATGGCCGCAAAGTTTTCCACAGGCCCCACCATTCCGAATCCGGGACCGATGTTTCCGATGGTGGCGGCCACCGCACTGAAAGACGTGATAAAATCCACGCCCATTCCGGCCAGCAAAACCGAACTGAGGGCAAACAACCCCACATACAGGGCCAGAAACCCCATGACGCTGCGCATGACATCCTCAGGGACCGATCGGCCTCCGATTTTCACATGCATGACTGCATGGGGATGGATCAGGGAGAACAATTCTTTATAACAGAATTTAAAGCAGAGCATGACCCGAAGGCATTTCATGCCGCCGCCGGTAGACCCGGCGGAAGCGCCGAGAAACATGCACAGCAGTAAAATCAATTGGGACATGGCGGGCCATTGTTCATAATCCGCAGTGGCATAGCCTGTGGTGGTGAGAATGGAAACCACCTGAAAAGACCCGTAACGAAAGGCACTCCCCACTGAAGAATAGACTTTTCCGTGGAGATCAAAACTCACAATCGCCATCAATCCCACAACGATACCGAGAAAAAACCGGCATTCGGAGTCTTTCCAGAATGCCAGGGTATTGCCTTTCATGAATTGGTAATGGAGGGAAAAATTAATGCCGGCCAACACCATGAACACAATCATCACCCCATCAAAATAGGCGCTGTTGAAATGGGCAACCGATGCATTCTTTGTGGAAAAACCCCCGGTGGGCATGGTGGTGAACGTATGGCAGAGGGAATCAAAAGGGCCCATGCCGCCAGCCATGAGCAGAATGACTTGCCCCAGAGAAATCAAAGCATATACTTTCCAGAGGACCATGGCCGTATCCCTGATCCTGGGCCTGAGCTTATCCGGAATGGGGCTGGGGACTTCAGCCTTGTATAACTGCATGCCGCCCACCCCTAAAAAAGGCAGAATGGCCACGGATAACACAATGATTCCCATGCCGCCCAGCCACTGAATCAGGCTTCGCCAGAACAGGGACCCTTTGGAAATTCCCTCGACATTGGTCAGAATGGATGAGCCTGTGGTGGTGAAGCCTGAAACCGATTCAAAAAGTGCATCCACAAAAAATCGAAATTCACCCCCCTCCAAATAAAAAGGAAGGGCTCCGAACAGTCCGATCACCGTCCATCCGATGGCCACGATGGCCATCCCCTCACGCTGGGAAATGATCTCCGCTTTGGCCCTTCTGCAAAAAAAATAAAGGATCAACCCTGAAGAAACGGTTATGGCCATGGCGTATAGAAAAGGTTTGACACTGGAATCCCGGTAAAGGACCCCCACCAAAAGGGGCAGAATCATGGTCAGCCCCAAAACCGCTGTAAGAATCCCGATCACACTTAAAATGTATCGCCAGCGCATTTAAAAAAATTCCAGTTTAACCGCAAGGATCTTTTCAATTTTCGGAATCGCCTGCTTCACGGCAAAAATGATGATGCGATCCCCTGGCTTGATGATACTGCTGCCGGAAGGAATGATGAATTGATCATCCCTTATGATGCCTGTAACCAGGGAGCCCTTGGGCATGCCGATGACATTCAGGGGCTTGTCCACAATATCCGAGGTTTCCATGGCCATGGCCTCAAGAACTTCGGCCTCCTCGCCTTTGATGGATCTTGCGGAAAGCACCTTGCCTCTTCGAATGTGCTGGAGAATGGAGTTAATGGCTGATAATCTCGGGCTGACGATCTGATCCAGTCCGATTCTTTCCATCAAGGGGAAATAGCTGAAGCGGCTAATCATGGTGATGGTTTTTTTGGCCCCCATCTGTTTCACGAGCAGGGAGGAAAGGATATTGGTTTCTTCCTCACCGGTCAGGGCTACCACCATATCCATTTCATGAATATTTTCTTCTGAAAGGAGCATCTGATCGGACCCATCCCCATGAAGAATTACGGCTTTATTCAACTTGTCCGCAATCACCTTGCATCGCTCGGAATTTTTCTCGATGATCTTCGTATAAACGGGCTGGTCCTCAAGAAGCCTGGCCAACCGGTAACCGATCCGGCCACCGCCAATGATCAAAACCCTTTTCACCGGTTCGGAATGCTTGTCAAAGAAGGAAAGGTAGTCCGTAAGATTGCGGTCCTCGCTCATGAAATAAACAAGATCACCGGCAAGGAGCTTGTCGTTTCCCCTGGGAATGACCAGCTTGTCTTCCCGAATAATTGCCGAGATCAGAGGCGCTTTTTGCTTCACCCTTGCGGAAAGCTCGGAAAGGGGGATGCCTATGGCCTTTTCGTGCTTTTCCAGCCTCACACCAATGAGCTTGACCCGTCCGTCGGCAAATTCTCCCACATCCACCGCACCGGGAACCGACATCATCTGGACAATGGTTTTCACCACTTCGATTTCCGGATTGATCACGGTTTCAATTCTGGGGGCTTTGATTTTGAATGTTTCATGGAATTCATCAAAGTCCGCGGCACGTATCCGGGCAAGCTTCTTGGTGTTTGGAGAAAGCATGTCGGACACCAGGCATGCCACCAGGTTGGTTTCATCGCTGTTGGTCACAGCCAGCATGAGTTCGGCGGATTTGATGCCGGCTTCCATCAGCGCAGCCGGACTGCTTCCCGATGCCTGAATCACCTGAACGTCAATATTTTCAGATAGCCTGCGTATGGCTGCGGCATCCTGATCAATCACCACCACATCCTTATTTTCCCGAGCGAGGTGACTGGCAATATGAAAACCCACCTCCCCTGCCCCTACAATCACAATCTTCAAATTCGTCCGCTCCTTTTTGAAAATGACCGGAAAAGCAATTTTTCCAAAGGTTTTTATATTGCTATAGGGTGGCCTGGATAGTCAATAGGGGATTCATGCCATAGGATTGAAAAACATTTTATCCCGGTCACCTTCAAAAACAAGAGAGGCAAATTATGGGCTTGCCCTTTGCGTTTTATTTTGTATATACTGCTTTCCGTTAATCAACCTCCACCCCTTTTGGTTTGAATCCATGCCTTTTGTTTATCATTTTCAATATGCCGATTTATAATAAATTTTTTAATTATTTTAATGACTTGCCAATTTTTGATCTGTCCCGGCTTCCCCATCGGGAAGTCCTCTCCAGAATATGCGCTGTTTTCATCGTTATCGTTTTCCTTTATTTTAAACTGAATTCCTTTGCCGAATTCCCGGGAACCCTGGAAAATCTAACCCGCTTTTTCTTCAAACTGAACCATCGTCATGGGACCGTCCTTTTCTCAGCTCACGATATTCAGCTCATCTGGACCTTCAGGCTATCCATCTGGATTCTGGAAACAAGTATCCTCGGTGGCTATATCCTGGCCTATTTGTTTCGAACCCCGGCTGTTTCCGTGGCCAAAGGTTTTATGGAAGTTCTTTTCCCTTTCATGGTATCCATCCTTCCCATCCTGATCTCCTTTGCGCCTAACAATTTCACGGAAATCGTTCCGTATCACTCCAAGTATTACCTGGCTGCATACACGGTTTCTGCTGCCTTGATCGTTACGGGAGGTGCGATCAATCTCACGGGCCTGCTAACCCTGAAAAAAGCCTTCGCTATCATGAGCGAGGCACGATTTCTCGTAACCATCGGTATTTATAAATATGTTAGGCACCCCCTCTACCTGGGGCACTTGATCATGTTCCTGGGGAGTCTCAGCATGCGGGTTCATGGTTACACCCTGTTCATGTATGCCTGTTTTGTCGCCGGACAAATCATTCGGGCTTCCAAAGAAGAAAAAAAACTTTCCGAGGCCTTCCCGGCGTATGCGGCCTACCAGGGGACGACCCCTATGTTTATTCCAGGAAGGCTTTTTACAGGAGATCAAAAACATAAAACCGGCAAATAACCAACCCATTATTCAAGGAAAACAAGATGATTTTCAGCTATAAAGGCAAAGAACCAAGGGTGGGAAAAGGCACCTATGTGAGTGACACAGCAAGAGTCATAGGCGATGTCATCATCGGGGAAAACTGTT
This sequence comes from Desulfobacteraceae bacterium, assembly GCA_013791935.1. Lineage (GTDB taxonomy): Bacteria > Desulfobacterota > Desulfobacteria > Desulfobacterales > UBA5616 > VMSV01. Next base: position 4,491 of record VMSV01000217.1, read on the forward strand.
ATATCGGTCACGGAGCCATAATTCGAGCAGACTACGGCAAAGTTGAAATTGGTTCCGGAACCGCCGTTCAGGAGGGAGCCATTATCAGTTCTCCCCTTGAAAACATTTGCATCATTGAAGATTTCGTCACCATCGCCTATGGTGCGGTGGTTCACTCAAAAGCCATCGGAAAACATTCGGTGGTAGGCATCGGCGCCATCCTTGGCATTGACTCCCGCATTGGGGAATGGACCATTGTGGCTGAAGGCGCGGTCGTTCGAATGCGACAGATCGTCCCCAACAACATGGTGGTGGGGGGCAACCCGGCCCACACCATTCGGGAAGCCACGCCGAAAGATCATGAAAACTGGTTGAAAGTCAAAGAACTTTATAATGATCTTGCCGAAAACTACCTTAAGGGAGCCATGAAACCCATGCCAAGAACTTAAGGTTCCAGGGAAATATGCGATAAACCTATAGGCAGTTAAAATTAAGGATACCAGACCCACTGGACATGAATACCAAATCAATCTTAAGCCTTTTATCCGGGGACAGCAAAGACCTGATCCATCTCAGGCAAAACATAGATGTTGTTTTAGATTTTCTGGAACTCATAGAAAATATTGATGCGATTCCCCAAGTAAAATCAAGGCTCCACGAAGAAAACAGAAGTTTCTACAGCCTCTACAAGGTGGTTGCGGAAGGGGTGCCTCCCCGCTTGATGGAAAAACACATGATCGGTTTTTTCGGCGCCCCGGTGAAAAGGTCAGGGGAAAACCCGTCTTTAAAATTAAAATTTTACCCCTCCCTGAAATTGATGGGGAGAATTCTGCCTGAACAAACTTTTTTCATCAAGAAACTGAAAAAAGGCGAATTTTTTGCCGCCATATGGCCCTGGACAAGAAAGCCCGGATTCCTAACGGTTCACATGGGCTATTATTCCAAAACCCTCACAGATAACGATTTCAACAAGCTGGAAGACGTTATCAAAACCTTCTCCCATGAGAAGATTGCAAAAGAAATGGAATCGGGCATCAGTGGCCAGATTCGAGGCATTAACCTTCCCACGTTTCTTCAGATGTCCGAGCAGGATAAATCCACCTGTGTTCTGTCCATAAAAAGAAAAAACAAAATGGGCCGGCTGTTCATGGATAACGGCGAACTGGTGGACGCTGAAACCGGAAGCCTTTCAGGAAGAGAAGCTGTTTTTGAAGTCCTGAAATGGGACAATGTCATCATAGAGATTGAAAAATACAGCCTCAAACGGGAAAATATCATTCAATCCCCCCTGTTGAATCTTTTGCTGGAAGGCCTCAAGCAAAAGGATGAGGAAGATGCCCAGGCGGAAGAGGCTTCCAAAACCTCCCATGAGCCGGGTGAAACCCCTTTAGGAAAAACCGTTACCCTTGATCTTGAGGATACAACCCATACTCCGCGAAAAAAAAGCCGGGACCTGAACGGGTACAAAAAAGAAGAGCATTTTGATTCCTATGATGATTTAAACCGCAAACCCTTTTTGAGATATGCCCTGGTTTCTTTTTTCATTTGTCTGGTCATCGGTCTTGGAGCCTTTGGATCACTGAAAGGCCTTGAATACCTGGAGGCAAAAAAGCACTACAGTCTTTTGATGGAGAAAATAGGGAATGAGCCCGACCTGGCGCTAAAGGAAAAGATGTTGAATGATTTCATCCTTTCCCGAAATCAAGGCGCTTTTTCGGAAGCGGCCCGGGATACACTCCTTGAAATCGAAAACCAAAAGGACGATGCTTTCTATGGGGAAACCCTTCAGAAAATAAGGGGCCTTGCCTTGACCCATGATTATGATAAAAAAGCAAAAGAACTTTACGATCAGTATCTTAGAAAATTTCCCCTGGGGAAAAATGCCAACCAAGTCCGGCAGAACATGACGGATTTGCCTGAAATGGTTGAAGAAACCCAATACAAAAAGCTGGTTGACACCACCTGGGAATCCAAAGAAAAAAAAATAGAAGCCTACAAGCAGTTTCTCTATTACCACCCCAAGGGAAAACATCGGGAGAAGGTGGAGCTCTTTCTGGTTCTGGAGATCGAAGAAAGATACGATAAAATACTTCAGCAGCGCAAGGATTGCGACAAGAAAGGGGATTGGACCTCCTGTATTGAACAATGCGACGGGTTCCTTTCCCTTTTTGAAAACACCTATCGAAATAATGAACTCAAAGAGATCCGGGAGGACATGGACGCCGCCCAGGATTTGAAGGAATTGCAGCAACTGGCCACAGAACTGGAGCCGGATCATAAGGCCATCAGAAACCTGTATTCAGGCTACCTGGTGCAACATCCGGGTTTTCTGCAAAAAGAAAACATCCAAGAAGAAATCGGAAAAAGACAGAAATTAATGGACCAAGCCGAGAACTTTCGGGGGATTCGGATCGCCA
>VMSV01000174.1 GCA_013791935.1 Desulfobacteraceae bacterium
GACCCTCTTTTTCAGAACGGGTTCAAACCCAAGATACCGGGTGGTGGCAATACCCCCCCAATTTTTCCCTTGGGTGACCGGGACTCCTGAGATATGGTATTTTTCCATCAAGCCCAATACTTCATAAACCTTCTGATCCGGGTGAATGGTCACCGGATCGACAATCATCCCGCTTTCTGATTTCTTGACCTTTTCCACCTCCATGACCTGGGCTTCGATGCTCATATTCCGATGAATAAAGCCGATGCCTCCTTCACGGGCCATGGTAATGGAGGTCCTGGATTCCGTCACCGTATCCATGGCTGCGCTCACGATGGGGATACTTAAGGTCAGGTTTTTCGTCAACTGGGTCGAAGTATCCACATCTTTTGGTAATACATTAGAATAATTAGGTATAAGTAAAACATCATCAAAAGAATAAGCTTCTTCTGGGGGTATATTGATCATTTAATTTCCTCCGGTAAAAATTGTGGGGCTGGTTATTTTTCGGGAAAATGACTTTATTTGAAATTGGTCTGGGAAATATCAAAAGGCTTGGACTTAATCAATCTTTTATTTGGCAGCGGACTGATCATCCGGGGTGCATCTCCCACCAATCCCCACCCCTTAAACACCTAACCACTTAACCACTTTCTTAGATTGCCCGATTGACTTTCACGGAAATTTCATATTATGCTTCAATTCAATTAAAACCTAAATTGAATGAGGGGATTCCATGCTGCTGAAAATCAACCCTGTCAACCCACAGGAAAGGCTGATCAACCGGGTTGTGGAAATCCTCAAAGACGGGGGGATTATCGCCTATCCGACCGATACCTATTACGGCATCGGTTGCGATATCATGAACAAGAAGGCCATTGAAAAAATTTACAGAATCCGTCAGCGCAGCCAGAACAAACCCTTTAGTTTCATCTGCTCCGGTCTGAAAAATATCAGCTTTTACGCCAAGGTCTCCAATTATGCCTATAAAACCATGAAAAGGCTTTTGCCCGGGCCTTTCACGTTCATTCTGGAAGGATCGAATTTGGTCCCCAAAATCATGCTGACCAAACGAAAAACAGCGGGAATTCGAGTTCCCGACTCCAATATCTGCATTCACCTGGTGGAAGCCCTGGGCAATCCGGTAATTTCCACCAGCGCCGCGCTGCCCAATGGAAATATTCTGGCAGACCCCTCTCTGATTCACGATCATTTCGGAAAGATGATCGATGCGGTGATCGACGGAGGGCCCGTTCCCAGCCAACCCTCCAGCGTGATTTCCCTGATCAATGACATCCCGGAAATCCTTCGAAAAGGGGCCGGGGATGTGAGTCTCTTTGAATAGGCTTGTATTCGATTACGTTAAAAGCATCCCGATTCAAACCGTTTTTAAACTTAACCACTTAACCACTTAACCACATAATCACTTCATATCTCCCGGAGCATACATATACCCGGCAAACAGCTCCGAATGCAGGATCTGGTTGAGAATTTCCCGGGGTGAAGACCCGGTCACATATCGAAACCATGAAAGGCGTTTTTCCAGGGGATAGACTTTGATCACCTTGCCTTCAACGCCCGCAAGCCTGCCCGCGACCTCCACGGCATCCTCCAGGTTTCCCATTTCATCCACCAGGCCGAGGCTCCGGGCCTTTTCTCCGGTCATGATTCTGCCATCCGCAATAGCCGCAACCACATCTCTTTCAAGCTTCCGGCCCACCGCCACATCTGAAATAAACTGCCGATGAATCTCATCAGAAAAGTCCTGAAGAAATTTTTCCTCTTCGCCGGTCATCTCCCTCAGGGGTGAGCCTATATCCTTGTATTTCCCGCTTTTGATCACCACCGGCGTCAACCCGATTTTGCTCAAAAGCTCCCTGAAATTCGTATAGCCAAGAATAACGCCGATGCTACCGGTGATGGTGCCGGGATTGGCCAGAATCTTATCCGCAGCAGCAGCGATGTAATAGCCCCCGGATGCGGCGATGGACCCCATGGACGCCACCACTTTCTTCACCTTAATGGTTTTTCTCACTTCCTGATAAATCTCCTGGGAGGGACCCACGGCTCCTCCGGGGGAATCGATTCGAAGAACGATGGCGCTAACCGAGTCGTCTTCCCGGAACTTTCTGATCTGATCCAGAATATCGTCGGATGAAGAAATCGGCCCGAAAATCTCCACAACCCCCACAAGGCTACCGTCACCATCCACCAGGCGCCCTAATCCGGCGGCTTTCATGCCCGAAGCAATCATCAGACTTGATAAAATCACCACTCCAGCCATCAGGGACGCCATACAGAGGAGAAAAAACAGATAGGGATGTCTTCGTGAAAACATACGCTTTGCCCTCACTTCGGGTTAGGAAATCCTACAGGGTGTACAAATAATCTTTGACTTCAATAAAAAACGGCGGAATGATCCGTTCATCCCGCCGTTAATTATGTTCCTGAATGCCATCCGGCCTTTGGGCCTAATTGGTTTCTTTCGTCAGTTTGTCCTGAAGATTCTCCCTCAGGAGCTCCCCGAAGGAAGAAGTCCCCGGCCCTGCATTGTTCACATATTCAGTGAGCAACTCTTTATCACTTTCCATGTCAAGCCTTTTAATGGAAAGGCCGATCCGTCTTTCATCGCTGTTGATGTTCATTACACCAGCGGTGATGACGTCACCCACCTTAAAGGTCTCCATGGGATTTTTATTTTTGCCCTTCTGAATTTCCGAAACATGAACCAGGCCTTCTATTCCTTCTTCCAACTCAACGAATATGCCAAAGTCCGTAATATTCGTAATCACCCCGGTGATTTCCCTACCCACCTGATAGCGATCGGCAACCGACTGCCAGGGATCCGGCAGAAGCTGTTTGATGCCCAGGGAAAAACGTTCCTGATCTTTTTCAATATCCAGAACAATGGCCTGAACCAAATCTCCCTTTTTATAGATCTCCGAAGGATGTTTGATTCTCTTGGTCCAGGAAATGTCCGAGATATGAATCAGGCCGTCAATGCCTTCGTCAATGCCGATGAAAAGACCGAAATCAGTGATGTTTTTGATTTTTCCTTCGATGGTGGTTCCCACCGGATATTTTTCCGCGATCACATCCCATGGGTTGGGCCTCACCTGCTTCATGCCAAGGGAAATGCGCCGGTTTTCGGGTTTGAGATCCAGAACCACAGCTTCGATCTCATCCCCCACGGAAACAATCTTGGAGGGGTGACGGACTTTCCGGGTCCAGGACATTTCGGAAACATGAATGAGTCCTTCGATGCCTTCCTGTAATTCCACAAAAGCACCGTAATCCGTAAGGCTCACAATCACACCCTTAACTTTGGAGCCAACCGCGTATTTTTCCTGGGCTGTGGTCCATGGATCCGGAACCAGTTGTTTCATTCCAAGGGAAACACGCTCTTTTTCATGGTCGAAGCTCAAAACCTTAACCATGATTTTGTCTCCGATTTTAAACATTTCCCCGGGATGTTTCACCCTTCCCCAGGAAATGTCCGTGATATGCAAAAGACCGTCCACGCCGCCTAAATCCACAAAGACCCCGTATTCCGTGATATTCTTTACGATCCCCTCAATCACGGCACCCTCATCAATACTGGAGAGGGTTTCGGATCTCTGAGCCGTTCTTTCCTCTTCCAGAATCATCCTTCTGGAAAGAACGATATTGCTGCGCTTTCTGTTATATTTCAAAATCTTAAAGATGAACGTTTTTCCAACCATGGCATCCAAATCGCGAATGGGTCGCAAGTCCGCCTGGGAACCCGGCAAAAATGCAGGAATTCCGATATCCACCGAAAAGCCACCTTTAACGCGGTTGATAATAAGGCCTTCCACGGCAGTTTCGTTTTCGTAGGCTTTTTTGATTTCGTCCCAAACCTTGACTTTGGCGGCTTTTTCTTTGGACAGGATGACCACTTCATTTTCATCATCCCACCATTCCACCATCACTTCCACAGCATCGCCAGGCTTTACGTTGATTTCGCCCTTTTCATCCTTGAATTCATGAATCCGGATGTGGCCTTCGGATTTATAGCCGATATCCACCAACACATGGTCCTTGTCCACCGAAATGATTCTGCCTTTAACCACTTCGCCTTCGGCGAACCGTTTGAAACTTTCTTCATACATTTCCATCAGAGAGGCCATGTCACCGGAATCCATATCCGATGAAGCGGTGTTTAGGCTTGTGTCAAGCTCAGCCACATCCGTTGCCATGCCCATCTCTTCTTTCCCGGAGCCGGTTCCATCTGATTGTAAATCTTGTTCTGTTTGATCTGAATTGATTGAAATATCCATTAAAATTAATTCCCCCTAAGCCGATTTTATGCTGTAAAAAGCATAATCCGCGCACCTTAACAAAAGGAAAAATAAAAAACAATAGAAATTTAGACCTAAAGTATGAAACCCGGGAGTAGGCAGGAGCCCGCCTGCTCCCTTTTACACCCCTTTTAACAGAGCGCAGCCTCGATATGGTATAGCATGATATCAAGAACCTCTTCGAGGTTAAGATTCGAAGAATCAATCCTCACGGCCCCTTCCGCCTGCTTTAAAGGGGCAAGCTTTCGGTGACTGTCATCAAAATCCCTTTTCACCATCTCGGTCTTCACCTGTTCCAGAGAAATTTTACCCCGGGAATCCAGTTCCCGGTATCGCCGCATGGCCCTGTTTTCCGGGGAAGCATCCAGATAGAATTTGACTTCGGCTTCAGGGAAAACCACTGTGCCCATGTCCCGCCCTTCAAAAACCACGCCCTTATCACGGCCCATAGTGCGTTGAACCTCAAGAAGGTACTCCCGGACCAGAGGAAGGGCTGAAACGGCAGAGGCCATCATGGAGATCTCGGGGGTCCGAATCAGGTCGCTCACATCCCGTTCATTCAGGAGCAAACGCAGGCTATTGTCTTTCAGAACCAGGTTAAGGGTCAACCCGGCCAACATGGATTTCATGGCCCCTTCATCATCCGGATGGCTGTTTTTCTCTTTTGAAGCCAGAGCAATCCCCCGGTACAAAGCACCGGTGTCCATATATTTATACCCAAGACGCCTTGCAAGCATCCTGCTGGCTGTGGTTTTCCCGGCACCTGACGGTCCATCAATGGTGATCACGATCTTTTTCTTTTCCATGGCTTTATCCCCGGATCTTTTTCAAAGCAGCCAGAAGCCTTTGGTTTTCCTCCGGCAGGCCTACGGTGATACGAATATATTCCGGGTAACCATAGGA
>VMSV01000244.1 GCA_013791935.1 Desulfobacteraceae bacterium
GGAGATTGATTCAACCGTATGGAGACGCGAGGTTCAATGAAGAAAATCGGACTGGTTGTAAAACTTGATGAAGAGGCCCGAAAAAAGGCTGAAGAATTTGAAAAATGGCTGATCGCCCAAAATGTGGAGGTGGTTCGAAAAGAAAACCCTCCGGGCCACAGATTGTTTTCGGATTTGTCGGATACCGCGGCACCGCCCGATTTATTCTGTATCTTTGTTCTGGGAGGGGATGGCACGTTTTTAAGTGCGGCCCGCTGGGTAGGAGATGGGGCCATTCCAATCATGGGGGTTAAATTCGGGGAAGTCGGTTTCCTGGCCGAAACCACCGAGGACAATCTGTTTTCAGCAGCCAGGGCGATTCTTAATGCCGAGTTTATTGCCACGCCCAGAATGAAGTTAAAGGTTCAAGTCATTCGGAATGGAAAACCTTTCCTGAAGGAAACGGTTTTAAATGACGTGGTGATCAACAAGGGTGCTCTGGCCAGGCTGGCCAACATTGAAACCCATATTGACGATCACTATCTCACTACCTATCGGGCCGACGGCCTGGTGATCGCAACCCCCACAGGTTCAACCGCCTACTCCCTTGCTGCTGGCGGACCCATTGTTCATCCATCGGTTCCGTCCATCATCATGACCCCCATCTGCCCGTTTACTTTGACCAACCGGCCCCTAATTTTGCCGGATACCGCAAGAATCAAAATCAGACTGGCAAAAAAATCCTCCGATATCATGCTGACCTTTGACGGTCAGGCAGGACTTGAAATTAGTGAACGAGATGAAATCATCATAGATAAAGACGCCTATCCCCTGCAAATGATCACCCTTCCGGGGCAGCATTATTTTGATGTTTTAAAAGCCAAGCTAAGGTGGAGTGGAGGACGGGTTTGAAAACCCCTGGAGTATATTATGCAGGTGCAAAGCTGATGAGGGGAAGGTTCCTTTTTCTTTTTATGATTGCAATGGCCATCCTCGTTTCAATCCCCACAAACTCCATGGCCGGGGATTTGATTGAGAAGGTGGACTCTTGGGGGAAGATCAACTGGACGGCAGGCTACTTGGAGGCAAAAGGTTTTCATAAAACATCGGATAGAAAAGACGACGGAACCATTGATTGGGAACGAGTTCTCGCCGAAGCAAGGGAAAAGGCTTTTGACCACCTCCTCAAAACCGTGAAAGCAGTTCGAATTCAGGGAGAGATGACCCTTGGTGAAATGGAGGAGGATGAAGCCATTCTGGTGAAAATCATGGACATGGTGAATAAAAGCGCCATCGTGAATCAGGAATATGGCACGGATGGAAGGGTGGAAGTCACCATGGGGTTCAGCTTTTTCGGAGGATTTTCACAATTGATACTCCCCATGGATATCGAGCACGTGGAATCCATCCAATCCCTTGGACAAAAAAAAAATGAGACAGAGTCCGACGATTCCATCGCCCTCCCCAAAAAAAACAAGGCCGAAAGCTTCACCGGATTCATCATTGATGCCAGGGGGCTTTCCGCCGCACCGTCCATGACCATCAAAATCTTGAATGAAAACGGCGATGAAATCTACGGCTCGGCCTTTGTCAGCCGGGAAGTTGCCGTACAGAACGGCATGTGCCTTTATGAGTCGGACATGGCCTCTTCCATCAAAAACCACAGGGTTTCGGGAAACCCCATGGTAATCAAAGCCCTCAGAACTCACCATTTTAAAGGATCTGATCTTGTAATCCGGAACACGGACGCTCTTAAAATAAGAAGCTCTTCAGAGCACCTGGCATTTCTTGCCCTGTGCCGGGTGGTTATTGTTATCGATCCGCTGCAAGATCCGTAAATCGAATTCTTTCTGGCAGACCCACCAGAAAGCCCCGAAGGGAATTCCCACCGGGGCTTTCTGACGGATTAGGCGAGATCCTAAAAAACCGACCGGATTTACGCACAACCTATATCGCGGCTTTCTCCCGAATGGTATTGGCCATGTTGGTTTTCTCCCAGGTAAAGTCGGGATTGTTTCGTCCAAAATGCCCATAGGCGGAGGTTGCTTTGTAAATGGGACGCAAGAGATCCAGGTATTCAATAATGGCTGCCGGTCTTAGATCAAAGACTTCACGAATGATTTCCTTGATCATTTTTTCCGGGATTTTTCCGGTTCCCATGGTATCCACCATGATGGAAACCGGTTCAGGAACGCCGATGGCGTAGGCCACCTGGACTTCGCATTTATTGGCCACCCCTGATGCCACGATGTTTTTGGCTACATGACGGGCCATGTAAGAGGCGCTTCTGTCAACCTTTGAGGGGTCTTTGCCGGAAAAACAACCTCCCCCGTGGCTGCCCTGGCCTCCATAGGTATCCACAATGATTTTTCGTCCTGTGAGCCCGCAGTCCCCCATGGGGCCGCCAATGACGAAACGTCCTGTGGCGTTGATATAATACCGGGTTTCACTATCCAGCATTTCCGCAGGGATGATTTTTTTGATGACGTTTCGAATAATGCCTTCTCTCAGCTCCTCATACTCCACGTCAGGTTTATGCTGGGCCGCAATGACCACCGCATCCACCCGCTTGGGGGCTCCGTTTTCGTATTCGATGGTCACTTGGGCTTTTCCATCCGGTCTCAAATAATCAAGGGAACCGTTTTTCCGGACCTCAGCCAGTTTGCTGCACAATTTATGGGCATACAGGATGGGCATGGGCATGAGTTCCGGGGTTTCATCCGTGGCAAACCCGAACATCAGGCCCTGGTCGCCGGCGCCTTGTTCCAGAAATAATCCTTCTCCCACATTCACCCCCTGGGCGATGTCCGGGGACTGGTGGTCTATGCTGGTGAGGACCGAACAGGTCTGCCAGTCAAATCCCATCTGGGATGAACGGTATCCGATTTCCCGAATGGTATTTCTGGCAATGGCCGGCATGTCCACATAACAGCTGGTGGTTATTTCTCCGGCAATAAAGGCAAGCCCCGTGGTGACGAGGGTTTCACAGGCTACCCGGCAGTTTTTATCCTGGGATATGATGGCATCCAAAATGGAGTCTGAAATGGCATCCGCAACTTTGTCCGGATGGCCTTCGGTAACGGATTCCGATGTAAAAAAGTATTGTTCATTTGACATGTTTTCTCTCCTTGGCAAAAGATTTCGGTTTCAATGCATTTCCATATCTATGGAACATCTTACTAAGGTGTATATACACGATTGTCGATGAGACGGGTTTTCCCGACCTTGACTGCCAGGGCCATGACCACCGGCCCGCTGATCGTAAGGATGTCTTCCAGGGTATCCGGATGACAGATTTTAATGTAGTCAATTTCGTTTTCCGGAAAGGATCGAATCAGGTTCGCTGCTTGTGTAATGATTTCCGAAGCATTGGTTTTCCCCTTTCGGATTTCGTTGTCAGCCATCTTCAAGGATTGAAAAAGGGACAGGGCCGCCGGCCTCTGATCCTCCTGAAGATAGGTATTCCGGGAGCTCATGGCAAGCCCGTCGGGTTCTCGCACGGTTTCCACCCCCACGATTTCGATATTGAAATTCAGGTCCTTCACCATTTGCCGAATCACGGCAACCTGCTGATAATCTTTTTGGCCGAAAAGGGCCACATGGGGTTGGACGATGTTAAACAGCTTGGTGACGATGGTGGCAACCCCCCGGAAATGGTCGGGCCTTGAAAGGCCGCAGAGGTGACTGGGCAGGTCATTCAAGGTCACGTAGGTTTGATAATGATCCCCGTAGAGCTCCTTGGCATCGGGGAAGAAGATCGTATCCACGCGTGCTTTTTCAGCCACCGCAAGATCCCGGTCAAAATCCCTGGGGTAGGCCTCAAGGTCTTCATTGGGCCCGAACTGGGCGGGGTTTACGAAAATACTCAGGATGAGTTCATCCCCTCTTTTGCGCCCTTCCTCAAGAAGGGTCTGGTGGCCTTGATGGAGAAACCCCATGGTGGGGACAAAAGCAATGGTTTTGCCCGAAAGCCTTATCCTGTTGGTATGCTCCTGGCAGGCTTGAATTTCTTTTATGATACGAATGGCCGTTTCCTTTCAAAAAGGGTCGAATTTGTGAATAACAGAGAAAAGCCTTTATCATGCAAGGGGTTATCTTTATACCTAAACCGGCGGATGGTCAAGGAAGAATCAGATCATCAGCCATCCGAGACACCTCAAATTTTGCCGATGATCAGAAATACGCTCAAGCCGCCGTGGAATACCGGCAATACCCTATGGATGACTCCCGGCGGAAGAATTTTCAAGGCGTTTTTCTCCGGCAGGACCAGAATAAAAGACCAGTTTTGATAATCCCGCAGTAATTGCCGAAGAATTTTCTCGCAAAAGAGTTTGTTTTCATTCGGATTTTTTAACCGTAACCCGTAGGGAGGATTCAGCGCGACAAGGCCCGGCTCATGGGAGATGCGGGAAGGGTCCAGGGCAAAAAAATCCATGCAATCCACACGGGCCACATCCGACAAATGTTTATCCGCAATGGTTTTCTCAAGGGTTTTGCATGCATTCTCGTCCTGATCCGAAGCGAAAATAAGGGGGTGATCAAAGACCCGAAACCGTTTCTCTTCCTGCTTCTTCAGATATTCCCAGGACTCATTTTTAAAGGCAGGCCAGTCCATGAAAGCAAAGCGCCTGAACCACCCGGCTGGAATCCCTTTGGCCATCATGGCGGCTTCCAGGGAAAAGGTTCCCGACCCGCACATGGGGTCCAGCAGAGGTTTCTCCGGGGCGTATCCGGCAAGTCTCAAAGCTGCAGCAGCCAGGGTTTCCCGAAGGGGAGCTTTGCCTCCGTGTTGTTTCACCCCTCTTTTGTAAAGAAGATCTCCGCTGCTATCCAGGGAAAGGGTGAACCGGTCTTCAAACCCCCGGACAAATACCATTTGATCCAGGAGGGATTCCGTGGAAACCGGAACCCGGGTGTGGATGGCTGAAAGGACCCGCTGGGCGATGGCATCTTTGTGATAAAGCCTTGATTTCTGAGCTGAAACGATGACTCGTACCCGGGAATTTTCCTGAAGATATAATTCCCATGGAATTCGGGCTGTTTTTTCCTCAAGCCCGGTAAAGTTCGTGGCCTTGAATTCATCAATTCGCATGAGGATGCGGTTTGCGGTCCGCAGGAATAGATTGGCGCAGAAGCAGTCCGAGAGCCTTCCTTTAAACGAAACCCCCCCGGGAACCGGCTCAGAATCCTTCACTGGAAGTGAGTAAGAGAGGAGTTCTTCATGACAAACCTGATTGAGGCTTGGAGAGGTTGCAATGAAGAAATCGTGGTCGGGCCCGATGATATGGCGTTTGATTCTCTTATGCATAGGTGTGCTTTTCATGATAAGCCCGTGATGGTTGATTATGGTCCGTTTATATGGTAAAGCCTGAGTCAACACAACCTGAAAAACAATTTGCTCTTTGGATAAACACAAGACGTGTTCTATTGTGAAGGCTTCCACAGATGAAATTAAAAATAGGAGGAAATCCATGTCAGGCATCAATAAAGCGATTATTTTAGGACGATTAGGAAAAGATCCTGAAGTCAGGTATACCCAGGATGGCCGCGCCATAGCCAATTTTACCGTGGCCACATCGGAAGAGTGGAAAGACAAGGACACGGGGGATAAAAAGGAGCGAACCGAATGGCACCGTATCGTAGCCTTTAACAAACTCGGGGAAATCTGCGGTGAATATTTGGCAAAAGGCAAACAGGTTTACGTGGAAGGGCGCATTCAAACCAGGGAGTGGACGGACAAAGAAGGCGGGAAACGCTATACGACGGAAATTGTAGCGTCTGATGTTCAATTCCTGGGCAGCAAACAGGATGGCCCCCAAACGCCCAGAGCCACCCAGGATCAAAAATTTTCCAATTCCGGACCGTCATATTCGGAACCTCCGGATGATGATATTCCGTTCTGAAGTGTAGATTAAAATTGTCTATGTTCAATAGCTCAAACAAACGATCACTACTGATACATATTAATTAAGCGAATTAGGCCTCCGGTCGTTGTAGAGATTGGAGGCTTTCTTATTTCGAAACCGGTAGCCAGCCCGGCACTCCTTCCCCATCATGCAACTTCCAGGCAATTCCTTCTCTTCGCTTGAGGGTGCAGAAACGCTATGGGGTCAGAAGAATAGAACCGGGCAGAGAATAAAAGCCACATCAGCTTGAATCAGCGATGTAAAAAACATTGACAAACGCAAAGACGTCCTATAAGAAAATCTCTATGTTGAGCGGTCGCTCATATTTGATAAATCATATCCCGGATTCAACAGTCTGGTGAGCAGGCCCTTGGGATTCCCGGGGGGTTCTTCAACCTGGAAATGGAAACCATCACAAATCGGGAAAGGTTGTTATGATGCCAACAGAAATTGAGATTCTGAATAGCGTCTCCTTTTTTCAGGATCTAAGTACCAACGAGCTGGAAATCCTGTCCCCGATCATTCACCGGGTAAAGGTGCATGAGGGAGAAATCCTGACCCGAAGGGGGATGCCAGCCAGCGCTCTATATATCAATTTAACCGGAAACGCCATGGTGTCCTACAAGGAAGACCGGGCCGTAACCCTTCATGAAAAAGGGGATGTCACCGGTCTTTCCGCAGGGGTTGTCCCTTCTGTATACAAAGGAACGGCCGTGGCCCTGACGGATGGTGAATGGCTGTCTATTGCCGGACACGACCTGGTGGAGCTTATTCAGGGCAATAATGCCCTGGGAGAAAAGATTCTGAAAAAAATAGGCGCGGTTTCCCGGGAACGGGCCCAAATCATGGACGGTGAATAAAAAAGCTCCATCTGCAGCCTAAATAAAATAAAAACAGAGGAGGTTCCCATTGACAGGCTTGGAAAACATTTCTGCACATAATGGCTGGGCCATTGTGTGCGTTGGAGTAAGCATCGTTGTTTCGGGCCTGGCGACATTGTCCTTTGCCATTGCCCAGCTTCATAAACTCCTTGGCTTATGGGACAACCGAAGGAACCTGTTCCAGAAATTCAAAAACCGGAAAGAAAATATGGAATCGCAGGAAACTCCGGTTCTCGAATTATCCCTGGATGTTCAGGAAAATATTCGGAATTTCAAATTGCTGACCGCAAAAATAGGCGATCCCTTCTCTTTGCCCAAACTTATTGAATACTCGGAAAAATGTGGGTTAAAAAGCCCTCTCTCTACCATTAACACCCTTCTTACGGCAAAAGTCATTGTGCCGGACGGAAATGGCTATTTCAAATGGTTCAATTAGACCGTTATTCAACCCTGCTGAATCAATAAGGAGTCACGAAAATCCATGGACCTGCTAATTCAATTCCTGACCAACACGGGTTTTTACCTTGCGGATTACCGCAATATTATCATGCTCGTGGTGGGAGGTGTTTTTCTTTACCTGGGAACTGCAAAAAATTATGAACCTCTTCTTCTGGTGCCCATCGGCTTTGGGGTCCTCGTGGGAAATGTCCCTTTTTTCAAGGGATTCGGCCTTGGCATTTATGAAAACAACAGCGTTTTGCATTATCTGTACTTTGGCGTGACCAGTGGCTTATATCCATCCATTGTTTTTTTAGGTCTCGGGGCCATGACGGATTTTTCCTCCCTTCTTGCCAGACCCAAACTCATGCTTTTGGGCGCCGCGGCCCAGGGAGGCATTTTTTTTACTTTTGTTTGCGCCCTGGCCCTCGGGTTTCTGCCCAAGGAAGCAGGGTCCATCGCCATCATCGGGGGGGCGGACGGCCCCACGTCCATATTTCTCACCGCCAAACTGGCACCCCACTTGATCGGCCCCATCGCCATTGCAGCCTATTCCTACATGGCCCTGATTCCGGTGATTCAACCCCCCATCATGAAACTTCTGACCACTCGGAAAGAAAGATTGATCCGAATGCCGGAAATGAGAACCGTCCCCAAAAGGGAACGGTTGATTTTCCCCTGTGTGGCTGTTTTCCTCTGTTGCTTCATGGCTCCGGCCTCCATCCCCCTTCTGGGGCCTTTCTTTTTCGGGAATTTTATGAAGGAATGTGGCGTCACCGAACGGCTGGCCCAGACCGCCCGGTCCAGCATCATTGACATTGCAACCATTTTTCTTGGATTTACCGTGGGGGCAAGCACCCAGGGGGATGTGTTTTTAACCCCCAAATCCGTGGGAATTTTCTGCCTGGGGGCCATCGCCTTCAGTATTGCAACCGGTTCAGGAATTGTTTTTGCAAAAATTATGAACCTGTTTTTAAAAGAAAAAATTAACCCCCTTCTTGGGGCCGCCGGGGTGTCGGCTGTTCCGGGATCAGCCCGGGAAGTCCAACTCATGGGCCAGAAGGAAGACCGGACCAATTTTCTTCTCATGGACGCCATGGCCTGCAATGCCTCGGGGGTTATCGGATCCGCCCTGGCAGCGGGCGTGTTGTGGAGTTTTATGGTTTAAAAAATACAATCGGACTTTTAAAAGGTGGGCAATCAAATGAAAAAATGGAAATGCACGGTATGCGGTTATATCCATGAAGGGGAAGAGCCCCCGGAGGAATGCCCCATCTGCGGGGCGGACCGGTCCCAGTTTGTTGAAATCATAGAAGAGGAAGAAAAAACTCCGGATACACAGAAAGAACCCATACCGCAGGAAGCATCTCCCAAGGTTTCGGAGCCGAAAATAAAAACCAAAACTCCGGATTTTATGGATCGATATAAAACCTACACGGACCTCATGGCCAAATTCCATGCCCACCCCATTGCCGTTCATATTCCCAACGGGGTTTTGCCTGGGGCCGTGCTTTTCCTTTTCCTGTCCATCCTGTTGGGTCATCAGGGCTTTGAAACGGCTGCTTTTTACAACCTGGTCTTTGTGGTGGTCTCCATGCCCGTTGTAATCCTCACCGGTGTTGTGGACTGGAAAACAAGATTCAACGGTACCTTGACCCATGTTTTTAAGGTCAAAATCATTTGCGCCACCATTGTTTCCAGCACAGGCCTGATTCTGGTGCTATGGAGACTCATCAACCCCCATGTGATGGCGCCGGGGTCCAGTTTTTCATGGGTTTTTATTTTCATTCTGCTGATGATGCTGGCTGCGGCCGCAACCGCAGGCTATTTTGGCGGGAAACTGGTGTTCAGAAATAAATAGAAGGGTGCCTGAGTGGTCAGAGGGTCCTGCGGAAGCGTTTTTCCAGTTCCTGGCGGGAAAGCCTGATCCAGGTAGGACGGCCATGGGGGCAGTTTGAAGCATTTTCACAAGCATCGAGCTGTTCCATGAGTTTTTGAACCTGCCGTTCGGACAAGGATTGGCTCGCTCGAATGGCACTGTGGCATGCCATGATTTTTTTGCTTTCATCCAGGGCACTTTTAAGGTCTGTCGTAAATCCCAGGTCAATGATTTTTTCAAGAATTTCCCGAATCACGGGGATGACATCGCAATCCGCCAGAACCGATGGCACAGCCTTAATGGCAAAGGATTCGCCTCCAAAAGGTTCCATATCCCATCCGGCCTTTGAAAGCTCGGGAATCAAATTTAAAAGAATTTCAGATTCCCGGAAACCGGGCTCAAAAATCTCAGGCATGAGAAGCCCTTGGCTTGGAACCAACTGATTTTCTCCTCGCCATTGGATCTGCTCGTAGATCACCCGTTCATGGGCGGCATGTTGATCAATCAGAATGCACCCTTCGGAATCCTCCGCAATGATATAGGTATTGTGAATCTGTCCGACGATTCTTAAATCTGAAAAAAAACGGCGTTCCCAAAGCCGGGTTTGTTCCCGGATTTCTGTTAGCGGAAAACCCCTTCTGTTGAAAGAAGGATCGGCAGGAGCCGACGGTTTTTCTTCAGAAACCAGGGGTTCAAAGCGGAAGGCTTTTGCCGGGTTTTCCTGAAAAGCCCCCAAGGGTTCAACGATCGGGAGTTCAGCTGGAAAAATCCGGGTGGAAATGTTTTTTTGAGGTTCCCTCAGAGCCAGGGCAACCGCACTGGAAACCACGCCATGGATGGTTTTTGACTCGGAAAACCGAACCTCATTCTTGGTGGGGTGCACATTCACATCCACCTCATGGGGAGCAAGGACGATGAAGAGGACCGCAACAGGAAATTTTCCCTTCATAAGTCTGCCGGAAAACCCTTCAAGCAGGGCGTGTGAGATAATCCTGTCCCGAACAAACCTTTGATTAACATACAAATAAATTTCACGGCCCGTGGATCGACAATTTCGATCCGATGCCACCCATCCTGTAACCCGGATGTTGTTTTGTGAAAAATCCACAGGACGAAGATCTCCCTGAACGTCTTTGCCCAGCACGTCCAGGACCCGGTAACGGGGGTCTTTGCTTTCGGACCATTGGTAGACGGTTTGGCCGTTGTGGGTAAGTTTAATCCGGACACCAGGATGGGCCAGGGCGATTCGGCTGATCATATCCGCGATATGGCCCATTTCCGTGGGAATGGTTTTGAGGAATTTGCGCCTTGCCGGGGTATTGAAGAAGAGGTCCTTTACTGTGATCATGGTGCCCACCGGAGCCCCGGCATCTGAAACCTCGGTTATTTTACCCCCCTCCACGGAAATTCGGGTTCCGGAAACAGATTCCTCATCCCTGGAAATCATGGAAAACCGGGATACGGAGGCAATACTGGGCAGGGCCTCTCCTCGAAATCCAAGGGTTTGAATGGAAAAAAGATCCTGATCCGTGTAAATTTTGCTGGTGGCGTAACGTTCAAGGGAAAGCAGGGCATCATCTTTGGTCATGCCCAGGCCGTTATCCGAAATGCGGATCAGGGACCGTCCCCCCTTCTCCACGTCCACCGTAATGCTGGTGCTTTTAGCATCCAGGGCATTCTCCACCAGTTCTTTCACCACCGAGGCGGGCCGCTCCACCACCTCACCGGCGGCAATTTTATTGGAGAGAATTTCAGGAAGAATTTTTACAGTGCCCATGGAAAAAAAGCCTACCCCTGTTCCCGGCAGAATCGAGAGAGAAATTCCTGTTCCCTGGGAGAAAGGTTGAATTTGAGCCCGGCCTCATCCATCAATTTTTGAATCGATGACTTGGGGTCTATCTGCCTTTTTTCCGAAATCCATTGAACCGCATTTCGAATGGCATCCCCTTCGGGCATAATGGTGGTCATGGTTGCCCCCTTTACAGTCGGCCTCTTCAAAGGGCCGGTTTTTGCATATGATAGTTTGTGGCCTGTTGAAACTGGTATCCTATTTTCAGCAGCACGGCCTCATTGAAATGACCCGAGAGAAGTTGAACCCCGATGGGCAGTCCCCGGGCAGAAAATCCGCAGGGCACGGACATGCCCGGGATTCCGGCCAGATTTGCGGACAGGGTGTAAATATCGGACAAGTACATGGTGAGCGGGTCTTCGGTTTTTTCTCCGATCCTGAATGCAGGGGTGGGTGCCACCGGTGACAGGATGGCATGGCAATGCCCAAAAGCCTCGGCATAATCCCGACTGATCAAGGTTCGCACCTGGGAAGCCTTGTTGTAGTAGGCATCGTAGTATCCCGAGGACAGGGCATAGGTTCCAAGAATAATCCGCCTTTTCACTTCCTGGCCAAAGCCTCCGGAGCGGGTTTTCCGGTACATGTCCGCAAGGCCGTCCTGCCCTTCTTTTCGCAGCCCGTACTTCACCCCGTCGTACCGGGCAAGGTTGGAGCTGGCTTCCGAGGGGGCGAGAATATAGTAAACCGCCACCGCATACTCGGCATGGGGAAGGGCAACTTCAACGAATTCCGCTCCGAGGTCCTTGAGGGTGCGGATGGCACGGTGGACACTTTCACTCACATCCGGGTCAAGGCCTTGGGTGTTGAAAAATTCTTTGGGGAGGCCGATTTTGCAACCCTTGAGGTTTTCCTTCATGGGGCCGGAAAAACGGGGGACTTCCACGGGTGCGGAGGTGGAATCCTTGGGATCATGACCTGAAATGACCTCCAGTAAAAGCGCGGCATCTTCCACCGTTTTTGCAAGGGGCCCGATCTGGTCCAAGGAGGAGGCAAAAGCCACCAGGCCGAAACGGGAGACCCTTCCGTAGGTGGGCTTAATGCCAACAATACCGCAGTGGGAGGCTGGCTGGCGAATGGATCCTCCGGTATCCGACCCCAGGGCTCCCAGGCACATGTCGGCAGCCACGGCAGCTGCCGATCCTCCGCTGGAGCCACCGGGAACGCATTCCAGATTCCAGGGGTTCCGGGTAATTTTAAGACCTGAATTTTCATTGGACGAGCCCATGGCGAACTCATCCATGTTGGCTTTTCCCACCAATACGGCCCCAGCCTTGGAAAGGCGGGTGATCACCGTGGCATCATAGGGGGGGATGAAATTCTCAAGGATTTTTGAGGCACAAGTGGTGCGAATCCCTTGGGTGCAGATGAGATCCTTTACGGCAATGGGGATTCCCGTTAGAGGGGTTATTTCACCCCTGGAAATGGCCTGATCTGCTTCCTCGGCCATGGCCAAGGCCGTTTCCGGGGTGAGGGTGATGAATGCCTCCACCTTTGCTTCAACCCCGTCAATGCGGTCCAATACGGCTCGAGTCAGCTCAACCGAGGAAATTTCCTTTGTTCTTAAAAGTTCATGGGCTTTTGAGAGGGTCAGTTCATGCAGCTTCATGGGCCTGTAAAACTCCTTTTCAATCTTTTATCCGATGATTCTTGGAACCAGAAAAAAACCATCCTCTTTTTCCGGGGCATTGAAAAGGACGTCCTTGTTGTCCAAAGAGGCTTTTTCTTCATCTTCCCGAAAAGCATTGGTCAAGTGAATGGCATTGAAGGTGGGCTTGATCCCGTCCGTATTCACCTGGTTCAGTGTTTCAAAATAGTCCAGGATCGTCCCGATCTGCTCTGAAAAGCGTTGGACTTCATCCTCGCCGAGCTCCAGATGGGCCAGTTTGGCCACATGAACCACTTCTTCCCGAGTAATTTTCATTCATTTCACCTTTTCTTCTTCCATCACAGAGAAATCATAAATGCATCGTATCCGGTTCTCTTCAGTTCGGACATCTGTGTTTCCGCCATACCTTTGTCCTTGTATGGCCCCACCCGGACCCGGTACCATACCCCCACACCGGGGGTTTCAGCCTTGACCGAATAGGCCGAGTATCCCTGGGTTTTTAATTTTGCCACCATTCTTTCCGCGGCTGCAGGGTCCTTTACGGAGGAGACTTGAACCGTCCAATGGAATTTGATGCCCTCGGGTTTTTCTTCCTTGATTTCAACAGGGCTTTGAGTTTCTTCGGGTTCAGCAGGATCATCGGCTTCGTTCGGTTGCAGGTAAATCTTTGCTTTGGTGGCTTTTGCAAGGCTCTTTTTCACCGGGATATCTTCCGATTGAATCCCGGCCACCTCTTCCGTCTTTTCCAGGGCCTCGGGTTTTTCTTTGGGTTCAACCTCTTTCAGCTCTTCGTAAAAATCCAGTTCAGCCTTATTGTCGAGGTTCCCTGCGTATTCTTCCAGGTCTTGTTTTTCTTTTTTCTGCAACCTTTCAGTGATGGCCGCCAGCTCCTTTTGCAGGGGCCGGGTGTCAAACGTAATGTCTACACTTCCCCGGCCCACGAGAATCCCGAGACCGAACATCCAGAAGGAAGAAAAACAAAGAAGACCGATCCAGTACAGGGGAAGCTTTCTTTTCGTTCGACCGACGCCATCCAGGGGTTGATCTGAATAGGACCTTTTCTTAACGTTTTGTTTCATTGGCCTTGGCTTACATTTTTTCCGGGGATGATACACCCATGAGGCTCAAACCATTTCCGATGACCTTCTTCACAGCTGAAACCAGGTTCAACCTCCCTTGGGTGAGAATCGCATCATCGGTCAAAACCCGGTGTTTGTTATAGTACGCATGGAAGGCTGCGGAAAGTTCCATCAGATAAAAGGATACCCGGTGGGGTTCCATGAAAATCGCGCTGTTCTCAAGTACTTCGGGGTATCTGGCCATGGCTTTGATTAAATGAATCTCTTCCGGTTCCACAAGCCTTGAAACAGACTCGTCCTTCCGTTCATCTGGCTTTATGTCTCTTTCCAAGCTGTTTCTCAAAATGCTCGCGATTCTCGCATGCACATATTGAACATAATAAACCGGGTTGTCATTGGTTTTTTTCTTGGCCACCTCCAGATCAAAATCCAGGGGGCTTTCATGGTGGCGGGTGAGAAAAATAAATCGGGCCGCATCCCGGCCGACTTCTTTCACCACATCCTCCAGGGTTTCGAATTCTCCGGCCCGGGTGGACATGGCCACGGGCTCCCCGTTTCTTAACAGGTTCACCAGGTTGATGAGGATCACGTCCAGCTGGTCTTTGGAATGGCCCGAGGCTTCAATGGTGGCTTTCATTCGGGGGATATACCCGTGGTGGTCGGCCCCCCAGACATCAACGATGCGCTCAAAACCCCGTTCAAATTTATTTTGGTGATAGGCGATATCCGAGGCAAAATAGGTGGTTTCTCCGTTGCTCCGAACCACCACCCGGTCTTTTTCATCCCCGTAGGCTGAGGATCTGAACCACTTGGCCCCGTCATGCAGGTAAAGCTGATTCCGAGCCTCATAGTCCGCAATGGCAGCATCCACCTTGCCTTCATCATACAGGACTTGTTCACTGAACCAGCGGTCATAGGTGATGCCAAAGCCCATCAGATCCTTTTCGATATCCCTAAGGATCTGTTTTGCGGCGAATCGTGCGCATTCATACACGGCATCCTCTTCCTTGAATTCCAGCAGATCGTTGCCTTTGATTTCCTGGATTTCCCTGGCCAGATCCCGAATGTAATCGCCCTGGTAACAATCTTTGGGGAATTCGGTTTCAATACCGAAAATTTCCATATAGCGAAGGAAGACCGACCGCCCCAGGGTTTTGATCTGTCTTCCGGAATCGTTGATGTAATATTCCCGATGGACCTCATAGCCGCAAAACGAGAGGACGGAGGCAAGCACATCCCCCACTGCGGCGCACCGTCCGTGGCCCACATGCAGAGGGCCGGTGGGATTTGCACTGACGAATTCCACCTGAACCTTTTTTCCCTGTCCCAGGCTGGATTTCCCGAATTGCTCCCCTTTTTCGTGAATCTCTTTTAATACAGGATGCCAGGCGGAAGGTTCGGTGAAAAAATTGATAAACCCGGGGCCGGCGATTTCGATTTTTCTCAGCATTTCTTTTGAAGGCACCATGTGTTTCACCAGGGCTTCGGCGATTTTTCTCGGAGCTTTTTTCTGGGCCGATGCTGACACCATGGCGATATTGCATGAAAAATCACCTTGATTATCAAATTTGGGCGCTTCGATCTCCACCTTGGGGATTTCCGGGGATGCCAGGTCACCTGCTTCATGGGCTTTTCCATGGGCATCAATGATCAGTTGCTGTATATATTGTTTCATGGGCTGTGAAATCCGCCTGAACGTTAATGGGTCAATAAAAGCTATCCTCGGGATATGAAAAACAGACTTGAATTCATAATGAGTTTTTGACTTTTAGTCAAGACGCTTGAAAACCTTATTCCAAACAGGGGCAAGAGGGATGAAAGCTGATTTTTCATATTTCAAAGCCCTTGGGGATGGGGTATATTGCCATAAATCAGGGAGGTACGCCATGACCGTCAGAAAAGCCATCTTGGCAGGGAGTTGGTATCCGGCAACCGCCGCCGAATGCCGGAGTCAGATTGAGGATTTTATCCAGGAACATTCGAATGATTTTTCCGGGGAAAACAGGTCTTACATGGCGGGTGTTGTTCCCCATGCGGGATGGTATTTTTCAGGCAGCATCGCCTGCAATGTCATCAAAAATCTTGCCGCAGGCCCGCAGCCTGATGTGGTGGTTCTCTTTGGAATGCATCTGCATTCAGGGTCTTCCAATTACATAATGAAGGAAGGGTTCTGGGAAACCCCCTTGGGGGAGATTGGAATCCATTCGGAACTGGCCCATGAGCTTGAAAAGAAATTCCCCTTTGTGGTGGAAACCCCCCGGCGGTTTGTTCAGGACAACACCCTGGAAGTCCAGTTGCCCTTCATCAAACATTTCATGAAGGATGTCAAAATCGTTCCCATGGGGGTTCCCCCGACCCTGGCTTCCCTGGAACTCGCGGCCTTTGTCTCAAAAAAATCCAAGGAAATGGGCCTTTCAATCAAGATCATCGGTTCCACGGACCTGACCCACTATGGAGATAACTACCGTTTCCAACCAAAAGGGTCGGGCCCCGAGGCCCTGGAATGGGTGAAAATGGAAAACGACGCCCGCCTCATTGAGAAAATCATGGCCATGGATCCCGAGGGCATCCTTAAAGAAGCAAGGGAGCATCAGAACGCCTGCTGCGCAGGCGCTGTGGCCTCAGCCGTAAAGGCTTCCATGGAATTGGGCGCGGATACGGCACACAAATTGGCCTATGCAACCTCCCATGACAAGAATCCGGGGGACAGTTTTGTGGGGTATGCGGGGGTTTTGTTTTCCTGATGGTTCCGGGGCTTGTGAGAACATATAACAAGGTGATGGAAACCAGAACACGATACTTGAAGGAGATAAAATGAACCCATCCCTTTTTCATCGCAACGCTCTTCCTGCCCCAGCTTGTGTCGAAGCCGGGCAGGCCCCATCCCTTGATCGTCGGGTATTTGAAGGCGGCCCTGGAGTACCATCATGGAGGGGAAAGTGAAAAGGAGTTGAAAATATAAGATGAAAAAGAAACAAAAGCTGATATTCATTGGCGGTCCTCCCGGTGTTGGAAAAACAACGGTGACCCGGTTGGTTCTTGGCGAGTTGAACCATTCGATCCGAGTGGATGGTGATGAATTGTGGTTTCATATGAATCCTTTTACCCCAATGCCGGTTTCCAGTCTGGTGAGAAGTGCAAGCGTTTTCTCAACGGAGGCAATATTGACTGTATTCCAATGAAGAAACTACTTTACTGAAACTTCGCAGAACCCACCAAGCCAATTCTACCACGCACGATTCATGTCCCACTCATGACTCTGATTATCCGATCATTTTCGTGCAAGATTCGGGTATTAATATACTTGTTGACACACAAACGCATAATACCTATTCTCATGCCTCAAAAAAGCCAAATTATCATCTTTTGCGGGTCATTATAAAAAATATGCTTCCAAAACCCGTCTTTTCTTCATTTAATTGGATGAATTCCAAGCAGCAGTTTAGGAGGAATCAATGGATAATGCATTTTCGATGAAAGAGATACAGGCAGTTAAAAGGCCTAAAAGCATAAATTGCAGTCTGATCACTGTGTTTTTCGCAATAGCAATTCTCTTCTTCTCAGCATTTAAAGCCAACGCAGAACAGATTGAAAAAAAATATTTATTCAGCATACCGGAAGA
>VMSV01000190.1 GCA_013791935.1 Desulfobacteraceae bacterium
CCGATACCCCGTTGTGATACCGCTATACCCTTCGCCTCCATTCGGCTGGGTTTGGGACTTGCATAATCTACCTAATTTATGCTAAATCAGGCCAAATTACGTTCACCCTTAAGAACATGTGCCGTGCCCGGCACACAACAACTGCTTCAATCTGACTCACTTTCGGTTCGCAGGTTAAGCAAATATTCAGACACGTTTTGCTCCATACAAACCTCCTTTTGTATATTTGCCAAAACGCATTGCTCACCGGAGAGGGCCGCTTTTTGGCCCGAATCCGGTGCAGCAAAATGTTAGCGATTTTCTATTCTCGCCAATGTTCAGGTTTATTCAACATGTCTGCGCATTTAATTTTCCCAGATACGCTACCTATCACACTTGGACGCAATTCCTGAACCATCCACGCATTAGCGTGCTCTTCCGGTATTGGATAAGGAGCTTCAAATCCCTGCACTCCGGCAGGTTTGAAACCATAGCGTGGATAATAACCAGGGTGC
This sequence comes from Desulfobacteraceae bacterium, assembly GCA_013791935.1. GTDB lineage: Bacteria > Desulfobacterota > Desulfobacteria > Desulfobacterales > UBA5616 > VMSV01. The sequence continues at coordinate 495 of VMSV01000190.1, forward strand.
CCCAACACAAAGACAAAATCAACGCCTGAGTTTTTTAAGTGCTGTAAGCCATAATCTATCAGCTTACCCCCTATACCTTGTTTTTGAAAATCGGGGATAATAGCTAAAGGGGCTAAGAGCGAAATAGATGCCCCATCTTGCGAGCCTTCTATGCATGCCGATGTAAACAAAATATGCCCCACCGCTCTATCGTTATTAAAAGCAAGGAATGAATAAAGTGGTTTTGCACTCGCATCACTTAAAAGATCTTTAACGAGATTTGCCTCTTTGTCATATCCAAACGCATCTTTCTCAACTAAAAATACATCATTAAAGTCTGAATCAGTTGCTACTCGAATTTTCATTTCTTCTCCAGTAATGATTTATTGCTAAAACGTTCAGTGTCACGGGCGCGAGGTAACGAGCGTCCAGTGAACACTGTGGTTGGGACATTTTTAACCTACTAAAAAGTTAAACAGTACCGTCACCTAACCAAAACTCTACTACCAACCACAATCATAAAGATCACTCAAAGCCCGGCGGTACTTTGAAACTCCCTGTTAAATGTTCCTCTATCAACATGGCAAATTGGATGGAGGTATTATCTTCCAAATAAGGTCCAATGATTTGAACACCTACCGGTAAACTCTCGAGTGTGAAGCCTATTGGGGCAACTGTAGCGGGAAGATACGGGACTACGGCCAAGGAGTTCCAAGGTAAAAGCACGTCCCAGTAATCCAATTCCTGATCATTGAACGGAATCACTCGATTGAAATATTCAGTCTGCTTGTGATGATGGGCGGCGATTCTCACGACAGGGCATAAGAGGACGTCGAAATTCTGAAAATAGTTCTCCCACAACTGTCGTATGACAGCGCGGAGCTGATTGTTAAGATTATAATCGCGCACATCGGCTGTTATATCTAATCCCAACCTTGCCTGTCGATCCGGGTTCTCATCCTTGAGTGATCCTGTCTGTCTTTTAGCCCGATATCGTTTAGCCCGATCGAAATCTTTTTGTGAAAACGTATGGCTCACATTCATATTTCTCAAGGTATCTCTTGCCTTATAGCTGCCCTCAAGACTGATTAAATTCGGTTTTTCTGTTTTAAGGTTAGCCCCTGCTTTGGCCAAGCGGTCTGCCATATTTTGCAGGCAGTCTCCCACTGCGTTGTCCGGTGGGAAGGAGGGGTCATCCAACCACAGCCCAACCCTGAACTCTCTTAAGTTGGTCTTTCTGGGCGGGGGCAATTTGATTTTGATGGCCTTGCGCTCATGCAGTGGAGACCCAACAATGACATCCATCGCAAGTTTTAAGTCTGCTGCGCTACGGGCGAGGGGACCGAGCACCGCCATATCCGTAGCAGGGTAGTAATCCGTAGGGTAATAATTCGGATCCCAAAGAGCCCAGGGATGGCTCCCGCCTTTGGTCGATACGATATTGTAAGAGGATTTATGTCCATAGACACCACAGAAATGGGCGGGGAGGCGAATGGAACCGCCAAGATCACCACCAATTTCCAACCCGGTGAGACCGGCTGCCAAAGCTGCGGCTGAACCGCCAGACGAACCTCCTGGGGTTCGAGTAACATCCCAAGGATTGTTTGTTTGACCATAGACGTCATTAAAAGTTTGAGAATCCGTGCTTTGGAATGGAACATTGGTCTTCCCGAAAATGATCGCTCCGGCATCCAGGAGCAATTCAACAACGTCCGCATTTGCAGCGGGTACGAAGTCCTTGGCTATGGGCATACCATTAGTGCATGGCATTCCCGCTACCGGGATGATGTCCTTGATAGTCATAGGAAGCCCATGCAGGGGACCCCAGACTTCGCCTTTGGCAAGGGCAGCATCGGCTTCCTTGGCACGTTTTCGGGCACTTTCGAAATTTGTAGCTACTATTGCGTTTATCCGTGGATTTAGGCGCTCATTTCTTTCGATATAGAATTCCAGCAATTCCAGAGAGCCTATCTGCTTGTTCTTCAGTGCCTCGACAAGTTTTGTAGCTGATGAGCTTCCTATATCATTCATAGCATCTCCTTTATGTAAATTGCGGTCCCAACGGTGGAACTGTGCCGCCCGGCTTTTTGGGTCGGCACCAGTGACTGGATATGCCATCATTGTCAATCTATTAATTGCTCGACACTAATCCCCATTGCTTCTGATAGTTTTGACAATGTGGTTTTTCTTGGATTGGCATTACCACTTTCAAGCCTTGCCAAGGCTGATTGCTTCATTCCTGCTTTTGCGGCCAATTCTGCCTGGGTAAGCTTGAAATATTCCCGCCATGCCCTGATTAGGCTTTCACCTCGAACATTGGCCTTTACCACCTCATTTGGAAACCAGACATCGGATTCATCCGGCTCAATCTGCTTATGGATCAGAGCCTGGTATTCGTTCCAAGGAATAACCGCAAAAGCAGGTTTGCCATTTTGTGAAATGATTTGAGGATCAGTACGTGCGCTCATCTCGTTTTTTAACCTCGTGTATTTCTATAATTTTAACGACGTTGGCATAATTAAAGAGCACTCGATACCGGCCCACTCTCAGGCGATAATCATAACGGTGATCCTTCAGTTCAGAAATATCAAGCTGTTTGCATTTTGGAAAATCCGCCAACTGGTCCACGCTGTGATGGATCGCCTCCCGGTAATGAATGGGAATCTTTTTCATTTGCTTGCGCGCTCGGTTATGCCAAATGATTTCATTCATGGAAAATATATAACATATTATACCATTATGTCAACGTGTAAAATAACATATAATAACAATTGGCGGGGGAAGTTTATTTTCCTGGGGCATATCAATAAACTTACGGGCAGGAAGGAAAAATGGTAATCGCAAAAATAAATTTCAATATAAAAATATGTTTGAAAATAAGTTGCTGGACCCTTCCTGTCCGGTATATTGAAAGGTTAACCATATTTATGGCTTCGCCTGGACATGTATAGATTCAATAATATTGTGAATTAGATCCTGATTATTACCTGAAATATGTAGTTCGATCCAGGTATTCTAACGAACTAAATTTGCTTTTATATTTGGGATTTTGTTAGATTGAAACTCCACATCATAAGAGACACTATCCCATTCACCAATTTTAATAAAATCAATATTTTTATATAGTAACGGTATGCCCATAAGACTCGAAGGTTTTGGTTTTTTGACACCTTCAAAACGTTTCGCATGTTCGAACCAACCAGACAATGTGACACCCGATGTACTATCAGCAAACTTAAAATATCTAGGATTCTTTGTACCGCCTTCTCGTTGTTTAGGTGTAGCACTTTTAAATCCATCTTTTGGTAAAATCAAAATAAGCTTGCTAACTGGAACTGTTATTTCAAAAGTTTCTCGATTTTCTTTGATGAGAATTGATTCAGCAGTATTCGCAATAACTGGCCCATTTAAGCATGACAGAATTATAAGAAGTATTGTCAACACTTTATATGATGCATTATTTTTTAACATGATTATCATTTTTGGGTTAACGCCGCGCATTACAGGCCGCAAAAGAATGCGCGCTTCGAAAAAGTAAAGTTAATTGATGAATTCGCCAAAACCATGGCCGCCCGCCTTTTGCGGTCCTTTGTACATGCGCATGTTAGGTTTCAGACGGTTTAATCCTAATCGTTTTCGTTTTATGGAAAAATATAAGCTCGTCTACTTGAGAAAACCCAACGGGAAGTGGACCCATTCCAGTTTTCACTAATGTCCCTGTTATTTCAGCTGCACCAGAAAATAGTACCATGCTCCCCATCTGTACTGGGATTTCTGAACTTAAAAGTACATTGGACAATCTTTCAAAAACCACCAAAATTGCCCTATTTTCGTTATCTTCAGATTCGCTTAAATATGAAATGGTATCTGTCACCACCAAGTATCCTCGAATTGATGCTTTAGTACCAATTCCATATCCAACTTTGTCACTAAATGCTTCATCAAATTTCATAGCACTATTGATCAGCGACAGTTATAATGCCCGAGTAACGACAATTAAATTTCCCGAAATTAAAAAATGTCAAAAGTTGGTAACCTTATCCAAATCATATTTCAAAAGGAGCGATTTGGATGGTTACGGACCAGCAAGTAAGGAGGTTGTTCAAAATGGTACACACGACAAAACATTTCGGGATTGCAGCAGCCAAATCGGGGATGGATGAAAAGACGGCTCGCAAGTATGTTAAATTGGGGAAACTGCCCAGCGAAATCAAAAAGGAGCATCATTGGCGAACACGAGAAGACCCTTTTCAGGATGAATGGCCGAAGATTCAATTGATGTTAGAATTGAATCCTGGCTTAGAGGCAAAGACCATTTTTGAGGATCTTCAGCGTAGATATCCGGGGATGTTTTCTGATGGTCAACTTCGGACGTTACAACGTCGGATTAAAATTTGGCGGGCATCAGGTGGGCCATCCAAGGAGATATTTTTCCCACAGATCCATAAGCCCGGCCAATTGGGCCAATCAGATTTTACCCATATGGATAATCTGGAGATAATGATCGCAGGCAAGCCATTTGATCACCTGATTTATCATTTTGTTTTGACATATTCTAACTGGGAAACCGGGACTATTTGTTTTTCAGAAAGCTTTGAAAGTCTTAGCGAAGGATTACAAAACGCCCTGTGGACATTAGGTGGTGTTCCCCACCAACACCGCACTGACCGACTGACAACCGCAGTTCAAAAAGCGGATCATCCGGATGAATTTACCCGTCGTTACCAGGATCTTTTAGATCACTATCGAATCACCGGCTGCAAGACAAATCCAAGCAGTCCGCATGAAAATGGTGACGTAGAACAGCGCCATCATCGGTTTAAAAGAGCTGTTGAGCAGTCCTTGTTACTGAGAGGTAGCCGGAATTTTGCAGACAGGAATGAGTACAAACAATTTTTAGGAGAATTGTTTGGGCAACTCAATGGGGGCCGAGAGCAACGTTTTTTAGAGGGGCAAGCGCTATTGCGCCGGTTGCCGGAGCGACGAATTGAGGCGTGCAAAAAGGTGACCGCAAAGGTCGGCCCCAGCAGCACCATTCGGATCAATCACAATGTCTATTCGGTTGACAGTCGGCTGATTGGGGAGCGTGTCGAAATACGTCTCTATGTGGAACGTTTGGATATTTGGTATGGCCAGAGAAAAGTCGACACACTGCCGCGACTTCGCGGCGAAGGTAAACATGCCATCAATTATAGGCATATTATAGATAGCCTGGTGCGTAAGCCGGGAGCTTTTGAAAACTACCGCTATCGTAACGACCTGTTCCCGACGACACGCTTCCGCATTGCATACGATAGTTTAAAAAACCGCCATGTGCCGATCGTTGCTACCAGACAATATTTGAACATATTGTATCTTGCGGCTCGCGTCAGTGAAATAGCCGTGGACGAGGCTTTACGGTTACTGATTGAGAACGATTTAGAGATTTGCGACGAGCAGGTAAAAACCATAGTGGAATCCGGACAAACGTTGCCCTCAGTCACCGAGGTCCATATCACAGCTGTGGATTTATCCTCTTATGATGAACTGTTACAGGAGGTGTGTCCATGTTAGAAATTCCTGAGCATCTAAAACAACTTCATATGCCGACGATTCGCCAAACGTATAAGGATGTGGCCGAAAAAGCCCGGAAAGACTCATGGAGTTATGAGCAGTATCTTCTTGAACTGCTAAATGGGGAGTGCGAAGCGCGAATGCAAAACCGCATCGCCCGTAATCTGCGCGATTCCAAATTGCCGCCCTCCAAGACCTTTGATAACTTTGACATGAAACGTTTGCCGGCCAGGGTGGCAACCCATTTGAATGTTTTAACCGAGGGCTCATTTTTGGACCGTTCAGAAAATATACTGGCTTTTGGCAATCCAGGGAGTGGTAAAACCCATATTTTATGTGCCATCGGTAATGAGCTCATTGAGAGAGGAAGGCGCGTCCTGTTTACCCCCTGTAGCCAGTTAGTCCAAGACTTGCTGCTTGCTAAAAGAGATCTCAAGATCGCCAAGTTATTAAAAAAACTGTCTCGTTTCGATGCTGTCATTATCGATGATATCGGCTACGTTCAGCAAAGCCGAGAAGAGATGGAGGTTTTGTTTACCTTTTTGGCAGACCGGTATGAACGGAGCAGCATTATGATTACCAGCAATTTGCCGTTTTCCAAATGGGACCAGATCTTTAAGGATCCGATGACCACAGCAGCGGCTATCGATCGACTCGTTCATCACAGCGTAGTGTTGGAACTGAACTTATCAAGTTACCGATTGGAGCAATCGAAAAAGGGAAAGAATAATAAGGAACAAATCTGATCTTATTTGGGGGCTCTGCCCCCAAACCCCCGGGGTTTTACGCATTATGGACCAAAGTATAAAAACAAAAAGCAAAAGGCCGCAAATATCTCTACGGCCTTTATACTTCAGTCACCCCATCAGCGCTCGGGTCGCTCCCCAGCGTTGCCCTATCCTCCGAGAGGGTGGCTATAAAATATATAAAAAACCTGAATTTGCAAGTATCTTTAATGATAAATGTTCGTTATGTATATTGGGAAACGGGAATTATAATTGTCGTTGAGGGGAAAATATAATTGTCGTTGATCAATGGCTTCCCATTTAAATGACAACAACG
>VMSV01000236.1 GCA_013791935.1 Desulfobacteraceae bacterium
CATGGCATACCTCCTAATGTTGTTATTGTTTTGAAGGTATAATACCATGGGACCTAGGACATTTCGTGTCATAGGTCCAAAGATAAATTAGGCTGAAATTGGATGGTAATCAGATTTTTTTTTGGATTAGTTAGTGCCCATCCAGAAACGAGAAAATTTGGTCAAGTTCAAGGCGGATAAATATTTTTATCCAACGCAGAAATTGGGCGAATTAGCCGTTTCTGGATGGACAATAGTTAGGCCTTCATTCCCGGCAGATTCAGAGACGCTGTATTGCCCCCATCAACCGGAAGGCATTGGCCTGTAATATAGCTGCTGTCATCACTGGCAAAGAATAAAATCGCTGCCGCGACTTCTTCCGGAAGCCCATGCCTCCTCAGTTCACAGCGATTCCCCAATCTGTCTTCCTTTCCAACCTGACTGGCATAATCAAAAAGCGGCTGGGTCATTCCTGTTTTAATCAATCCGGGGCAAACGGTATTCACTCGAACGTTAAAAGCGCCAAGATCACAGGCCGCGGTCTGGGTGAAGTTCATCAAGGCCGCCTTACTCGCACTGTAAGCGTTAGGTCCGGCTCCCGCCCGAACCCCGGCCACCGAAGCAGTATTCACAATGGAGCCCTGCTTTCTCTCCATCATGTGGGGAGCAAGATATTTGATGGCAAGCATGGCCCCGAGAACATTGATTCGATACACATGAATCCAGTTTTCGGTTTCTTCCTTGTCGATGGCCGGCATCTTTCCGGTGATCCCCGCGTTGTTGCATAAAACATCCACCGTCTTAAATGTGTGAAGAGTCGCATCAACAAAGGCTTTAATCTGTTCTTCGTCTTCCACATCCGTGACTTTTATCATGACCTCCGCGCCTTGCTGCTTGAGGCTTTCTGCAAGTTCCGCAAGGGGCTTTTCAGAAATATCGGCCAAAGCAAGCCTCGCTCCTTCTTTTGCAAATAGAAAAGCCGTTGCCTTTCCGATGCCGCTTGCGGCTCCTGTGATCATCGCTGTTTTCCCCTTCATTCGGCCATGCCTTGTCATTATATTTTCCTTTCCTTGCCCACAGATAAAATCATTAAAAGAGGGTCAAAGACTATTACATTCATCGGTTAATTTCAAGAAATGAAATGAATAATTTTGTTTATTATTTATAGTAAACCTGGGTTTTTTTACAATTAATTATCGTTGACATCGGTCCCGGGTTCCTCTAATATCCGGTCAAGAAAAACATGTGCTTACACGAACTTGTAAACGTTTCACAGACGCGCGACCAAACGCCATTTTGCTGGCCCGTGTGTTCCCTGCTAAATAAATTAAACCACGCCCAATATTAATCATGAGGAGGACAGGATGAGTTTAGAAGATAAATACAAACAGGCTACGGAAATCATTGCCAGTGGACGAGTTTCAGATACCCTGGTGGACATTATTAAA
>VMSV01000001.1 GCA_013791935.1 Desulfobacteraceae bacterium
ATAACCGCCAGGGACTCCAAGGCCGGTTGGATATAGCCTGCCGGTATCTCTTCCGTTCCAATTTCAAACAATAGATCTTTCATAGGGTCCTTTATCATCGGCCAAAGACCCTCCTGAAGTTTTTACTTCTTCAGCAAGGGGTATCCCATGGCCTCTCTTTGTTTCAAATACGCTTCGGCGCAAGCTCTGGCGATATTTCTGATTCTTCCGATATAACCGGTTCGCTGGGTGATACTGATGGCTCCCCTGGCATCCAGCAGGTTGAAGGTGTGGGAGCACTTCAGGCAGTATTCATAGGCCGGAAGGACCAGGTTGCTTTCAATGATCCTTTTGGCTTCAGCTTCAAATTTGTTAAAGAGGTCAAAAAGCATGGACACATCGGCCAATTCGAAATTATAGGTGGACTGCTCCACCTCCTGTTGGTGGTGAAGGTCCCTGTAAAGCACATGGTCATTCCATTGAATGTCATAGACATTGTCCTTCTGTTGAAGGTACATGGCAATGCGTTCCAGACCGTAGGTGACTTCAACGGAAACCGGGCTGAGCTCAATACTGCCGGCCATCTGGAAATAGGTGAACTGGGTGATTTCCATGCCGTCCAGCCAGACCTCCCATCCCAGGCCGGAAGCCCCAAGGGTGGGGGATTCCCAGTCATCCTCCACAAACCGTATATCATGTTCCAGGTGTTCAATCCCCAGAACCTTCAGGCTCTCCAGGTATTGTTTGAGAATATCCCCGGGAGAGGGTTTGCAGATTACCTGGAATTGATAATAATGTTGCAGCCGATTGGGGTTTTCCCCGTATCTTCCGTCCGTGGGACGCCTTGACGGCTGAACATAGGCAACATTCCACGGTTCAGGACCCAGGGATTTCAAAAGGGTGGCGGGGTGAAAGGTGCCGGCCCCCACCTCCATGTCATAGGGCTGGACCAGGACACACCCCCTGCCCGCCCAGAATTTCTGTAAAGAAAGGATTACGTTTTGAAAATGCATTTTTCCCCTTACTGTTATGAATGTCCGAAATTAAGTGTTCCTATCTCAAAATAATTCCCAAACTTCAAGACTTTTAATGGAATAGAAGCCCCTGGCCATCAATACCGGCATCCAACAGTTTCGCATTTTCATGAATCGACAGGATTTCTTCCCACTGATTTTTGAGGATATGGATATCGTCTTCGCTTCCAAGGGCCCAGACGCAACCGCCCCCCCCTGCTCCGGCAAATCGTGCCCCGCAGTTTTTTTCACGGGCCGCAATCACCAGTTTTTTCCCCACTTCATCCAACACATCCGGAGTCAAGGTCATTCGGATCTCGGTTTCAAGGTTCATGAAACCGCAGGCTGCGTTCATGTCTTCCTTTTCAAGGGCTTGGGCAAAGTTTTTTGTGCAGGCGATGATTTCCGTCCATTGACTCCGGCATTCACTGGACAAAAACTGTCTCACCCATTGGCCGTTGATGTTTAAGGACTCATGGGGATTGCCGCAGTAGGCCAGAAGAAGGCGTTTTCCAAACCCGGCGACCTTTTTGTTGCGTATCAATATCTTTCTTGAAAATTCCTTTCCCCCAAAGCCCGAATGCCAAAACCAGAGATTTACCCCTCCGTAAACCGCAGCCAATTGGTCCTGAATCCCACAGGGAACCTGGGCCACCAGGGTCTCCATCCGGTGGGCCAATAGGGCGATTTCTTTTCTTGAGCCAGGAAGGTGATGGGCTGGCCCGTATAACTTTGACAACGCAGCGATCAGGGCCACTGCAGCCACCGATGACCCGCCCAAAGCACTTCGGGGAGGGGAAGCGGAATCAATGTTGATCTGCAAACCGTCTGCTTGGAAATAATCGGAAATGGCGAACATAAGGCCCATGGGATGGTCATAGGGTGCCTTCATGGAAGGAAAACACGCGCTTTCAAACCCTTTGGAGGATACCCGGATCCACCCTTTTTCAAAAGGTTCAACCCTCACCCGGGTTCTAAGGTTAATCGCCATGTTAAAAGTGCAGGGATGAAGACCCATGAGGGGGTAATAGAAGGTGCTGATATCCAGAGTCCCCCCCAAATCCACTCTGCACGGGGCTGAAACCGTAATGCCACTCCCATGAAAGGGTTTTCGCCCTGGTTTCTCCTGTTTTTCATACCCCATCTAATTCCCCTTTCGCAACTGCTGCAAAAATTTCAGGCTTTTGGGCTCTCTTCCCAAATGAAACGGAACAAATGCCTCCAGAAAGCGCGTCCCCTCTTCCAAAGCCAGGGAGGTCAGCCGAATTCTTGCAGCTTTCTTCAAATCCCCGCCGGCCATCCAGAGCAATTGTTTCAGGGTGCCTTTTGAAAGCGAAAAAAAACCCCCGGTTCCGGATCTGCACGGGTCGCAGAGCAGCCCTCCTTTTTTCAGATCCATGGCAAACACCTGTTGGTCCATTTGATCCACAGGCTTTCGGCAGGCGATACAGGCCGAAAGCCCCGGTTGGAATCCGGAGATGGCCATAAAGCGCATCTGGAACAGGATGCTTAGTTCAGCCCCTGTTGAATCGGGCTTATCCAATTCCCTTAAAATATAGAAAAACAGATCAAAAAGCGCCTCATGGGAATGCCCCTCTTCCGTCCAGTCATGGAGCAATTCAGCCATGTAGGAGGCATAGGCTGTTTTGGTAATGTTTTGGCGAATGAAAGTGAAAGGCTGGATCAGCGATGCTTCTTGAAGAACCGAAAGTCCCTTTCCCTTGGGGGTGGAATAAACGATCTGAAGAACGGAAAACGGCTCCAGAATACCGGCAAAACGCTTTTTGCTGTTGATGGCGTTCTTTGCCATCAGGGTAATCTTTCCGATGTTTAAGGAAAAAAAGGTGATGATCAGATCAAAATCGCCGTAGGCGATTCTTCGCAGCATGATCGCAGGGGTTGAAACAGGCGGCATGGCTCAAATACTCAAGGGGGATGAGGCGGAAAACATCCCCCCTCCGGGGGATTTACTCGATAATTTTAATATGGGCCTGCTTCTTCAAATTTTCGATCCATTCCTTGAATTTGCGGTCCACCACTTCTTTATACAGAATGTCCTCAATTTCTGCGGAAACCGACTCCATGGGCTTTTCAGCCGTATCGATGATTCCCTCCAGATAGAAAATCTGAAGCCCCCGGGAGGTGGTGAGAACCCGGGAGTGGCCCCCCACTTTAAGATTCACCACAGCGGCTTTTATTTCCTCGGAAAGACTTTCCATGCCGAAATTGCCGATATCGCCCCCTTCTTCGGCCATGAGATCCGAATGGGCCTTGGCAAGCTCAGCGAATGCTTCACCCTTATCCAGTTTTTTCACGATCTCTTCCATCAGGGCTTTGGCGGCCTCAACGTCATCTTCCGCTTCCGACTGGATGATCTTGACAATGGTTCGAAGGTGGTATTTCTTTTCCCCACCGTATTGGGCGAGGTTCTTTTGATAATAAGCCAGCACATCCTCCTCGGTGACCACAATTTTGGACTGTATTTCCTGGTTGACCAGCTTGGATCTGAGGATCTGATCCTTTATGTTTTTGCGGTATTCCTCAAGGGTAATGCCGTCGTTCTCAAGCGCTTCTACAAACTCTTCCTGGGTCAACCGATTCGTTTTCTTGACCCTCTCCACGGCGGAATCGATTTCCTTTTCGCTGACACTCAGGCCCTTTTCCTTGGCCACCTGGTCTGTTAGTTTGTTGGTGACCAGGTCTTCCAGCATTTCCGTTCGAATCTTGTAGAGCATTTCTCGTTCCTGCGCAGCAGGATATCCCATGGCCTTTAATTTCTCTAAATAGGGTTCAATAGCCTGGTTGAGATCGTGCAGGGTGATGATGTCATCATTGACCTGGGCGATGATGCGATCAATCAAGATCTCACCATATACGCTTGAAGCAAAAATCATGAATGCCAGACAGATCCCGGCAAATCGAATCCCGTTAAAAAACCTGTTATTTTTGATCCTTTGAATACTATTTTTTTTCATAGGTCCTTCCATTGGTTTTTCATGGGTGGAAAAAACAATTCCCGTGAACGCCCTTATTCTTCAAGGATGTTTTTCCACCGGGTCTCATCAATGAAAACTGGATGGGTTTTTCTGAGCTCCACCATCCAGGCTGCATAAACATCCTGAGCCCTTGTGGTATCGGAATCCTCTTCTTCTTCCAAAGTTACTTCCCGAAGGTTCGAAGAATCATCCGGCTCATCTATTTTTTCCAGGGATTCCGGCTCGGTGGAATCCACTGAATCCACCTCCGGTTCGGAAAAACCCCGAATGTCCTTTCGAATGGTTTTTTCAATCAGAAGGCGTTTTCTCAGGCTTTCCCTCCAGCGGTTGAAGGAAATGGACTGCTCCACAAGGATTTGGTCAAAGGTCTGGTCCGGATAATCTTTTATGATATTGTTGACCGCCGTGTTCAGCTCTTCATCCGTTATGGTGAATTTGAGCTCATCGGCCCGATTGATGATCACCAGTTCATCGGTCATCTGATTCAACAATCGAACCTTGGCAACCTTGATGTGGCTTCGATCCGTCAAGGCTTTTATGGGATAGGCCGCCATGGCCATCTCAAAGGCTTGCTTGTACTCATTTACCGTCACCACCCGGTCTCCGAGTTTCATAAGAACAACCCCCTGGTTCCCGGGACTTTTGTCCTTGCATGCGGAAAGACTCAGAAGCAGCAGCATCAGTATTAAACCGGTAAAAAGAAAACCGCGATCCTTGAACATGGCTGATAAAACCGTATGGTTAAAATAAATCCAGGTGTCATTCCAAAGCGTTATAGAGGGTTGGGGTTAACATGGCGTGCGATTTCTTGCAAGATGTTTTTCGCTTCCCCGAGAAGGCCGCTGATATTTTGGCTGTTCAGTTTGCTCCTGATCACCAGGTCCGGTGTGATCTGATATTGCAAGGGGTTGGATTTTATCATTTCCACCAGGCCGTGGGGGTCCTTCTGGTGCGTTTCGGAAATAAACAGTTGGAGTTCCTGACCCAGAAGATCCACCCGTTTGATCCCGGCTTTTTTGGAATGGACCTTCAACATGATCTTCAAAAGAAGGTTCACGGCTTCCGAAGGGGGAGAGCCGAAACGATCCGTCATCTCAGCTCTGAAATCTGTGATCTCTTTCATTTCGGACATTCTGGCCAGACGCCGGTACACGGAAAGCCTCTGGTCGATGTCCGAAATATATGACTCCGGAATAAAAGCGGAAATGGTGATGTTGATTTCAGGATCCAGGTCATCCGGAACCGGTTCTCCCTTGATCTCGGCCACGGATTCCTCCATGAGCTTTAAAAACATGTCGTAGCCCACGGCGGCGATATGACCGGATTGGCTTGCCCCCAGAATGGTTCCGCCTCCCCGGATTTTCAAATCGCTCATGGCAATCTGGAATCCTGCGCCCAGGTCGCTGTGTTCCATCAAAACCTTCAGGCGCTTCTGGGCATCCTTTCCCAAAACGCTGTCCCGGGGGATGAAGAGGTAGGCAAAGGCCTGTTCATCGGAACGACCCACCCTGCCCCTCAACTGATAAATCTGGGCCAGACCGAACCGGTCCGCCCGGTTGACAAGAATCGTGTTGGCCGAGGGAATATCCAGGCCGGATTCGATGATGGTGGTGCAAACCAGAAGATCAATTTCCTTTTGCACGAATTTGAACATCACATCCTCCAGTTCATCTTCCTTCATCCGGCCATGGGCCACATCCATCCTGACCTCGGGCACCAGTTTTTTAATTTTATCCGCCACCCGGTAAATGGTGTTGATGTTGTTGTGGACAAAATAGACCTGGCCATTTCGCTGAATCTCCTTTCGAATGGCCTCGGCGACGATGTCATCATCGAATTCACACACATAGGTGATGATGGATCTGCGAAACTCCGGGGGGGTGGAAATCAAGCTGATGTCGCGAATCCCCAGCAGGGACATGTGAAGGGTCCTGGGGATGGGGGTGGCCGTGAGGGCAAGCACATCCACCGTGCGACGGATCTCCTTGAGCTTTTCCTTGTGCTTCACGCCGAACCGGTGTTCTTCATCAATAATGAAAAGCCCCAGGGATTTGAATCCCACATCCTTTTGCAGCAGGCGATGGGTTCCGATGACGATCTCAATTTTGCCCTCGGCGAGGTTTTCAAGAATGCCCTTCTGTTCTTTAGAAGAGCGGAACCGACTCAGACAGGCGATTTTCACTCCGTAGGATTCAAAGCGGCTGCAAAAGGTGGCATAATGCTGTTCGGCAAGCACGGTGGTAGGCACAAGAACCGCCACCTGCTTGCCGTTGCTCACCGCCATGAAGGATGCCCTGAGGGCCACTTCGGTTTTCCCGTATCCCACATCCCCGCAAACCAGCCGATCCATGGGGGTTGCGTCGGTCATGTCCTGGAGCACATGGTCTATGGCCTTCAACTGATCTTCGGTTTCATCATAGGGAAAGGCGGACTCAAAATCCTGGTAAAACTCATCCAGATGTTCAAAAGCAAACCCGGTTTTCACTTTCCTTTCCGCATAAAGTTTCAGGAGTTCTCCGGCGATTTTTTCCGCAGACTTCTTGACCTTGGCTTTGACCTTTTCCCAGGATTTCCCCCCCATCTTGTCCAGCACGGGGTCGATGCCGTCCACCCCCATATATTTCTGAATCAGACCCATTCTATCCACGGGAAGATAGAGCCTGTCATCATCCCTGTACAGGATCATAAGGAAATCATTGATGGTCCCGTTCAATTGCAGCTTGGTAAGCCCATCGAAGCGTCCGATGCCATGATCCGCATGAACCACCAGATCGTCCTTTTTGAGATCCTCCATCTGAATCAGGTCGGTTCGAACCTGGTTTTTGGGCTGCCTTGCCCTGTGAATTTTCTTTCCGAAAATTTCATCATCCTTAATGAAGGCCAGGCTCTCTTCGACCCAAACAAATCCAGCGGAGATCTGCCCGATACAGATGCATGGCTCCCGGGTCTCAAAAAAAGCGCTCTGAAAATCCTCATAAACCGGCAGGTTGAGCCCATAGGGCGACAACAGGGAGCGAGCCCGATTGGCCTGAAGAGGACTGTGGCACACCAGAAAAATACGGCAGCCTTCTTCCTTGCGGTTTCCGATCCAGGATGCCAGGGGAAGCAATGCGTGGTCTTTGCCCCGGTTCTGCTTCAGATCCATGGAAACCGCGGAATTATCCGAAATGGAGAGCCTGGCGGTTTGGTCCCCGGCCCCGGTCTTTTCCAGCCCTGGAATCACAGCTACCTTCTCAAAAACCAGGGTGGTTTTTGAGGCCAGCTTTTCCTGAATGTCCGGCCATTTCACATAAAGCTTTTCAGGCGGAATACAGAGTCGTTTTTCCGCAACCGCGGCGGAATAATTTTTTTCAGTGAGCCTTTCATACCGGTCTGCCGATGCGCTCAGGTCGTTGGGATCTGCAAGAATACAAAGGGTGTTTCCCGGAAAATAGTCGGCAAGGGTCTCGGATTTGGGGTAAACCAAGGGGATCATGCTTTCCAGTTCGGAATAGATACCTTCGCTTGCAATCCGGTTCACAATTTCCCGAACCCTGGTGACGGAAAGTTCCAGGATGGCAGCCTGCTCCCGGATTCTTGAGATCACAGCCGGAAGATCCGTCTTTTTCAGAATGATTTCCTTGGCCGGGAGAATCACCGCTTCGTCCAAGTCTTTGAGCTTCCGCTGGGAAAGGGCGGAAAAGAGCCGAATGGACTCTACCATATCCCCGAAGAGCTCGATTCGCAGGGGATCCGAATACATGGGAGAAAAGATATCCAGGATACCGCCCCTCAAACAGAAATCCCCGGGCTCTTCCACAATCCCGGTTCGGATGTATCCGCAAGCGGCCAGTTTTTCCAGAAGCCCGTCCAGATCAATATCCTCATTGACCTCGATTAGCTCGGCATAATCCACCAATTCCTTTTTCGGGACCATGCAATGCATCATGGCCCCCACGGTGGTCACCACCAAAGGGGGTGGCCCCCCCGAAGTCAGATGAAAAAGGGTACGAATCCTCTCTGCAGCGATTTCGCTGTGAAAGGACAGGCGTTTAAATGGAAGCAGGTTATAGTCCGGAAAGGTCAGGATTCGGGGGTTTTCCGGATCCGTGAAAAACGACAGATCATAGGCAAACTGCTCCATCTGCTTCTGATCAGCGGCCACCACTACCATGGGGGTCTTGAGGCTTTGGCGGATTCTGGAAACAATCAAAGCCCGGTCCGATCCATCGGCCCCCACACAATTTTGAATCCCCGGGCCTTGGGCCAGCCGCCGAACCAGGGGGTCTATTCTGTTACATGAATTCGCAGATGGAGACGGTTCTGTCCCCCATGGCATTGACATAGCTGCCCATTTCATTATCGTACCACCCGTAGATAACCGCCTGGGTGATGGGTATGCGAATGTTGGAGGAAGCGGCCTTTGCGCTGAGAATCTCGCCCACCCCGGGCACCCGTGCCAGATCGATATTCAGTTCGGCGGTTCGGGTGTGGGTTTCATGGCCTTCAATGATCACGGCAGCTTTGGGCAGTCCGATGATATCTCCTGAAACATTCTGTTGATCGGAATAGTTAAGATACGGGTCCGGGTTATCCAGGACCGCTTGGCGGTAAACCTGGTTGATCACGTCCCTGCGAATGGCACTGCCGTTGATATCCTCCTGAAAATCAATCACCAGAATCACCAGGGAGCCTGTGACAATGGGGACCCTCACGGACTCGGCGATGAAACCGATCTTCTTCATTTCAGGAATCACCAGGCGAAGGGTGTTGGCAGCACCGGTGGACGTGAGGATGATGTTGTTCATGGCACTTCGGTTTTTCCTTAAATCCGTAGCACCATCCTTGGGAAGCCGGTCCAGAACTTCCTGGGAACCGGTCACCGCATGGACGGTCACCATGGATGCGGAAAGGATTTTTTCAGGCCCGAAATGGTTTAGAAGGGGTTTCATCATGTGCGCCAGACAGGTGGTGGTGCAGGAAGCGCTGGATAGGATGGCATGCCGCCTGGGGTCATAATCATATTGATTGATCCCCATCACCGTGGTCACGGCATCCTCCGGCATAATTTTTCGTTTATCCTTAATTTTAAATGGTGCTGAAACCACCACTTTTTCAACCCCGCATTCCAGATGGCCCCGAACAGATCCTCCCTGGCTTTCTGGCGGCAGGGTAGGATCTAAGAACTTGCCCGTGGTATCCACCACGATTTTAACGTCATGATCCTTCCATGCAATGTCAACAGGATTTCTTGAAGACCGAAGGAAGGTGACTTTGATGTCATCAATCCTCATGGTGCTTTTCTGCTCGTCTATCTCCTCGATCAGGGGACGGGAATTATGGCCGTAGAGAAAACCGTGCAAAGACCCGTAGGTTGAATCCCGTTCCGCGTAATGG
Source organism: Desulfobacteraceae bacterium (assembly GCA_013791935.1). Classification (GTDB taxonomy): domain Bacteria; phylum Desulfobacterota; class Desulfobacteria; order Desulfobacterales; family UBA5616; genus VMSV01. The sequence continues at coordinate 9,365 of VMSV01000001.1, forward strand.
GCGATGTCCTCCAGAGAATTCCCCACGTTTCGGCCCAGGTTCACCACGATTTCTTTAAAATATTTTCTTCCCACATGGTGCCAAAGGGTCAGCTTTCCAATCCTGCCAAATCCATTAATACCCAAATTCAGCTTGTTATTATTTGCAAGATCCTGATTCATTTCCTTTCCCTTTCCCTATGGAATAAAGGATTTCCAAGCCGCTTTCCAAAATCATCTTTGTCTTTTCTTATACAGGATTTAGTCTTTTGAAACAACCGTTACGCTTCTTTGATGCGGATCAGCCCCCCATATACCGATCCCTCCTGTCCGTCGAGGCTGATGTAATCTCCGGAACTCACCTGAACCGGTCCGAAAATGCACTTCTTGTCCCTTTCGTTGCAGATCATATCGCCGCAACCTACCACACAGGTTTTGTCCAGTCGATGGGCCACCACCGCTGCATGGGAGGTTAATCCCCCCCGGGCGGTCAGAAGGCCGTCTGCCGCAAAGATTTCTCGAATATCATCCGGAACCGTGTCCCCCCGAATCAGGATCAAGGCCGTGCCGGGTTCCTCTTTGCGCCAACGCTCGATTTCTTCCAGAGTGAACACCACCCGTCCGGCCATGGCCCCGCCGCTTACCCCGATGCCGTGCCCCAGGGGCTGGTTTTCCTCAAACCTATTGAAATCAAAGGTCACCAAGGATCCCTTTCGTTCCCGAATGACCATATCCCTGGTTTGGAGAGCATAAAGATCGTTGCTTGCGGGACTTTCAAAGGTGAATTCGATCTCCTGGGGACTCCATCCTTGGGTATTGACCAGCAAGGACGCCCATTCCATAAGGGATTTATAGATTTCAGGGAAATGGGTTTCAAGGGTCACATCGGTTTCCCGCATCTCGATGTTCTGCTGGTTGATGGAGATGGGCAGGGTATTCACCAGGCCCGACACCACATCCTCTCCCTGGTTGCCCACGGTAAAATCCCCCCAGAGCCGCAGGTTGTCTTCCGACCATCTGGGGTTGTGGGTAAAGAAAACACCACTTCCCGAAACCTGGGAAATATTGCCGTAAACCATCTCCTGAATCGTCACTGCTGTGCCCCAGTCATCGGAAATGCCCATAATTTTCCGGTAGGTCCGGGCTTTGTCAGTTTCCCAGGAGTCCAGCACCTTTTGAATAATCGTGTAGAGCTGTTCAAGGGGGTTTTCTATGATCTTGATGCCGTGATCGGCAATATACTTTTTATAGGCAAGGGCCACCCTGTACATCTGGTCCCCGGAGAAATCCTTCTTCAAGGGGATGCCCCATTTTTCTTTGTACTCATTGATGATGGCATCAAAACCGTCCCGTTCCAGATCATAGGACATGCCGTAGCACTGGAGAAAACGCCGGTAATTGTCCCAGGCGAACCAGGCGTTTCCTGTTTTGGTCGCCATGCCCTGAGCAATGTCTTCGTTCATGCCCACATCCAAAAACGTATCCATCATCCCCGGCTGGGATATGGCCGATCCGCTTCTCACGGAAAACAAGAGGGGATTGTCAGGTTTTCCGAAAGATTTTTTTGTGGCTTCTTCAAGCCTTGCGATCTCCCTTGTGATCTGCTCCCGAAAATTTTGCTCTGCCGGAGGATAGGTGTCAATGATTTCCCTGCATCTAAAAATTTCCGTGGTGATGATGAATCCCGGAGGCACAGGGAGTTTGAAATTCTTCAGCTTGACCAGGTTCAGGCCCTTGTTTCCCAGATGAATAATGCTCTTGAGACGGCTGCCCGGGTTGTTGATGCTGGTCAGAGCATTCTCAGGGTCATAATTTAAAAGCAGATGGAGCTTGTCCTTTGGCAGCTTTTCCGACTGGTAGAAAAGGGTGTTCAAAATCCGGCTGAGAAAAACATCCAGTTGCTGAAGCCCCGGGGAAAGGGTAATTCGATCCCGAAAGAAGACTTCGGATATTCGGTGCTTGAGTTTTTCCTCATCCGCCATGGGGGTGGTCGGGAGATATTTTGAAAGGATATCCTCCAGGGCAATCTTGTCCAGAATGTGTTTCAGATTCTGTTCGTGAATATTGTTGAAATGGTCGTTGATGATGTTCTTCACCGCCAGGGTGAAACCCTTGAAAATATCCAGGTACTGGGTGAAGGTGACCCCTCTGACCTCCAGGGAATGGGATAGAAAATCCAACTGATGTTCGATCTCCACAGAGTTGATGCCGTTCACCCGCAAGGCATGATGAAACACTCGAATTCTATCCTCAATCTGGTAAAAAGTGGATTTTGTGATAAGGGTTAGATCAATGTTGTTGATCAACTCCTCCAGAAGCACATTGAGGTAGGATTCGATGCGAAAGGTGAGCCCCAGGGCATCAAATTTCAGCTCATGATAACTGCCGTACATGGAGGGAATATCCACCGTGAAATGGCGTTTATTGTAGATATCCTCCTTTATTTCATACTCTTCTTCGGAGACAATCAGGGTCTTGAGAAAGTCAAGGTAGGCCAGGAGGGCCAGGATCTTCTTCCTGAGATCCGCTTCGGCAAAGGCCGCCTTGAGCCGTTTTAAGCGGGGAAAAGCGCAAACCGTAAGCCGCTCAATATGATGGTTGATTTCAAGATAATCCAGATGATACTTCTGGTGCAGAAGCTTGTAGAGTTCGATGAGCAGTAGCGCCCGTTTTCGGTCCCTGGAAAGGGCTGGTGGGCCTTTTTCAAGGAGGGCTTTCACCTTTTCCGATGAAAACGAAAGAAGGCCTTCGGGCATCCGGAGTCCCTGATCCACCAGGTGGGAGAAAATTTTGTAAACCCCATCGATAAAAAGGCCAGCGGTTTCAATCTGGCTATAAATTCCGGGGGGAAGATAGGGGGCCAGCCCACGTTTGTCCCGGGTGCTCCAAAATTCGATGACCGATTCCATGAACCCGGTGATTCGGTTGCTGCTCTCCACATGGCTTTGCTTTCTCAGAAAGTGGATCAGCACGTCCTTTCGATGGGTAATCTCGTCAATTTCCGTGGAGATATCCCGGAGTTTGCCTTCGGCCCCGATATCGTTGAAAAAAACAGGAAAGAGCGGGGTCATCTGTTTGATAAGATTATACACCGGTTCGACGTTGCTGTTGAGAAGATGGGTGATATCCCTGGGAAAGAGGTCGGTATCCTTGATGAAAACCCCGGAAAGGGAAATATGGATGATGAGGTAGGAAATGAGTCGGGTGGACAGTTTAGGGTTGAGCTTGATCAACTCCAGCCAGGTTCGAATGTTCTGAATGTGCGCGGAATTCATCTGAATCTGCCAGTCGTTTCCCACCCCCCTGATGCTCGGATACTGGAACCCTGAATCAATGATTCGATCAATGAAAAATTTTACCAGGTCAATGTCTTCCGTCTCGTAAACCCCTTTGCCCATATTGAGTATGCAGTTCAGGGTGGTGGTGGGATAGGCGCTGGTCTGGGCTTTTAGAATGGAGAAGGTCTTTTCAATGAGCTTTATGGTATTGTGATGGCTCTCGTTGCGAATCAACCATCTCAGGGTCCGGTTGATTTCTCGAAGGGTTTCCTCGTGGGCCATGGAAAGGCCGGAAACGTTCATGATATTAAAAAGAAACAATACCTTCCATTGATGGCCCAAGCCACCCTTTGCCCCCAGGTCTTGGAGTTTCTGGGGAATGCGGCGGTAATAAGCCACCATTTGGTTATATCCCGGGAACCTGGTTAAACGTCGGAGAAGGTCTTCTGAGCCCAACGGATACCCCTGGACCACCGCTTCAAGCTGCTCCTGATCGGCCAACAGCTTTTCGTGGGATACAGAATAAAAAATTTTATCCAGGTCCGCCTTGAATGCATCGCCCTTGATTTCAGCTTCCCGGTTAAACCAAGCCCCCGGATTCTTCTGTTTGAACCAGTAGTTGAAAGATTCGCGGTAATAGCGAATCAGCAGGGTATTGACCGAAACCAGATCCATTCGGGTATCGGGGAGATATTTCAGGATCAGGTCCCCGTTTTTTGGGATGGGGTAAAAACTCTTTATAAAGAGAGAAAAGTCTTCTTCCGGCTCATTGGAAATCTCCTTTAAAATTCGATTGACCACCGGCATGAACCGAACAAGATCCTGGCCGCAATCCTGAAGGACCTTCTGCAGAAACAACAGAAGCGCATCGGCTCCATCGGCTCGAACCAGCGGATCCACTTCATTTTTCAAGGCTTTTTGAAAAATATCCACAAACAGTTCAATGGCCCCGGGTCCATCCGGATGGGCCTCGAAAAGATGGAAGTAATCCAGGCAGTACCCTCGGGCTTCTTGGATGATGAATTTCCAGTTTTTGTAGGGATGGGAGAGTTCTTTGAGAAAGGTGTTGAATTTTTCCATGAGCCCGAAATATCGGCTCATGATGGCCTGGAGAACCACATATTTCTCATCAATGGCCACATCCACATGATAGCTTGCAATATTGGCGGCAAGGGCTTCGGACTTGATCCGGGCCAGTTCTTTTTCCATGGACCTTCCCTCCGTAATCTGCCTTTGTCCTAATCCTTATTCCAAGGGCGTGCCGTAATCATACCTTCGCTTTTCATACTTCATGATCACGGAAACCTCGGTACGTAGCACCCCGTCGATTTTGCTGATTCGGTTAAAGATGAGATCATTGAGATCTTCCCGGTTTTTCACAATGAATTCAGCATTGATATTGGTCTGGCCCGTGGTGATGACGATATACCATAATTCCTTGATTTGTTTAAGTTCATCCACCACACTGTCGATTTTCTTCATCTCCACATGGATATAGAGATCCCCTGCAAATTCAAACCCCAGCTTGAAAGGGTCACTGACGGCCACGATCTGAATATATTCCCCGTCCAGTAGTTTTTTCATCCGGTTCCGCACCGTGGTTTCGGAAATGCCAAGTTCTTTGGCGATTTCAATATTGGGCTTCCTGCCATCCTTCTGCAAAAGGGAAATCATCTCGCAGTCCATGGCATCCAGGGAGGTTTCCCGGTTTTCATGATCATTGGGGGTTTGTTTTTTTCTCATGGGTTTGTTTTCAGAATGCCGTTTTTTGATTAGGTCGGGTCAAAAGCCTGGATTCTCACGGCCGCGGCCATTGGTTTTTGTTGAATTTATCCCACACTACTTGAGCAAAGTCAAAATAAAGACTTGTCCAAATCTCTTTTTGTCTTTTTATATCATTCAATTTCGATTTTTTTTCGATTAATGCATTTATAATACTTTTTATTATCGTTTTTCGTTTTTTTTATTGACTTTTATGGTGGTACCGGAATATTTTCAGCCCGTTCGCCAACCATGCCTGAAAACTTCGCAAAAAAGGAGAAGATGCCATGCCCATCACCATTCCGAAATTGTTTCAAATGAAAAAAGAAGGCAAAAAAATCGCCGCCCTTACCGCCTACGATTACCCTTTTGCCCGAATCTTGGATGAAAACGGAGTTCACATCATTCTGGTGGGGGATTCCGTGGGAAACGTGATCCAGGGCAATGCCAACACCCTGCCGGTCACCATGGACGAGATGATTTATCACACAAAGATGGTTTCACGGGGGGTTGCAAACGCCATGGTCATCGGGGACATGCCTTTCATGTCCTATCAGACCGGAATAGAGACAGCCATTTTCAATGCCGGTCGGTTTTTAAAGGAAACCGGAGCTTCCGCCGTAAAGCTTGAGGGAGGGGCTGCCGTGAGTCATGTGATCAAGGCCATCACCAGGGCTTCCATTCCGGTGCAGGCCCACATCGGCCTTACCCCCCAAAGCATTCACCAGATGGGAGGGCACAAGGTTCAGAGGGATGAAGACCGCTTGCTGAACGACGCCAAAGAAGTTGAAGAGGCCGGAGCTTTTTCAGTGGTGTTGGAGGGCATTCCTTTGGATATCGCCGCAAAAATCACCGAAGCCCTTTCCATTCCCACCATCGGTATCGGAGCCGGACCCCATTGCGACGGACAGATCCTGGTCCTCCACGACATGATGGGCCTGAATCCAGGCCACAAAGCACGATTCGTCAAAGCGTATGCAAATCTTCGGGAGTCAGCATCTATTGGAATCAGCGATTATATCAAGGAAGTGGAAAAAGGAGTTTTTCCAGGGCCGGAGCATTGTTATTCATAGCCCCGTAGAGATCCTACTCGGCCAGCTGAATCCATCAGTCGGCCGGATAAGATCTCATCGGAAAATTCCTTTGGCTCTTGGCAGAAGTGGTATTTCGAGCTCTAAAGCAAATTTATTTAACGATTTCTCCATTCATATAGTCTACTTGTTTCATTATTCTACCGCTTTTGTTGTACTGGATGGATTTACCATGGAGTATATCGTTTTTATAATTTTCGAGGAGCCAGAGGTAACCGGAACCGGCATATTGTTTGACGGTTCCCTGAATGATTCCGTTTTCATAGGGTGTTTCTTTTTGGAGGTTTCCGCGCTTATAAAATAACTTCTCTGCACCGTGTTTTTTGCCGTTTACGTAATTTATTTCCTGCAAGGGAGATCCGTTGGGATAATAATATCGGCACATTCCGTGGAGAATACCATTTGCATAATTTTCTTCTTCTGTTTTCCTTCCTTCAGGAGAAAACGCCTGTTTTAACCCATTGGGTTTGCCCTTGGCGTAGGTGGTTTTTTCTTTTAGCTTTCCATCCGGGTAATAAATTTCTCTTTCGCCTTCCAGAATGCCGTCAACATATACCTTGGCATCTGAAAGCGTTGTTGTACAATTGTAATACAGCTCCATTTTCCCGTGAAATTTTCCGGTCTTATAGTGATGCTGTTCTTGAATGTTTCCATTTTCACAAAACAATAAATATTCCCCATCCAGTTGACCGTTCAGCCAATTTTCCTTTACTTTAATCGCCCCGCTCTCATAGTAACATGTGGCAGGCCCTTCCAATTTGCTGTTTTTCAGAACCTTGTCTTCTTTGAGCTGGCCATTTTCGTAATAGGATTTTATCGGGCCATCCCATATCCCTTTATTTTGGGTTTCCTCCTGCATAAGGGCACCACTTTCATAATAGGTTCTGTTCACTACAGGACCACAACCCGAACCAAGAAAAATGCACCCCAAGAGGATCAGGATCTTCTTCATTTACTTTGTCTCCTTGCAAATTGTGCTTTTTAACTCCTGATATTTTCGATACAGTTCATCATTGCCGAAATCCGGATGTAAAACCATGGTAATGTTTAAAATATCACACGCCTTTTTCTCATGGCCAAGCTTCATATGGGCCAAAGCAGTTTTATACCGGGACTCATACCAGTGATATGTTCCTTCCTTTACCCCATCTGAAAACCGTCGCCATGTGGCAAGAGCTTCTTCCCATTGCTCTTTTTTTTCATAAAGAAGCCCCAAACCATACAATGCGTCTGCGGATAGTAAATTCCTTTTTAATATATCCTGATACAATACTTCTGCCTGATCCAATTTATCGTTTTCAATATATACCCTGGCCATCCGCAACTGAATGGCATCACAATTGTTCTTATAATCCGAATGGTCGCATGAGAGTTGATAGAGATGCTGGTAAAGCATCAAAGCGGCTTGGGCATTTTTTTCTGAAGTGTCTATGGGATGCTTTTTTCTGGTTTCTTCGGCCTGGTAATAGAAAGTATTCGCAAGATCCCTTAAGGCATCATATCGGTTTTTGTCCAGGGGTCCCGAGGCGGTAAAATGAACCATCTCGGAATTCAGATGATCGATCTTGCCAAGATGGATATAACAGGAGGCCCGCATCTGAAAAGCTTTTGCAAACAACGGCCTCTCCTTGGGAAATTGACTTTCAAAATCTTTAAGCCCCGCCAATATCTCCTCACAGCGATCGTTGGGGTCAAAGGTTAAAAGCTCTGCCTGCAAAATGACCATTTGGGGATGAATGCGTTTCATGGAACCTGTTAGCTTTCCCCCCGAAAAAATTCCTTTATAGCTTTTTGCCACACCAAGACCATCGCTAAAGATCTGATCACCTTCACGGGAAGGAATTTGCCCTGTTTTTTTCATCTGCTCCAGGCGTTCTACAAAATTTTTAAGCAAATAATATTGGGCAATGGGGAGATTCGCGGAATCCTTGTCAACTCGTAAAAATTCCTTGACGGCCTCCCGGGGTTTTCCTGTTTTTTCATAATACTGCCCCAGCTGAAAATGAGCTTCACTCAGGTCCGGACACTTTCCCCTGCACCGGGTCACATAAACCAGGGCAGAATCAATAAATTGCTTGTAGGCCTCCTTGCCGGAATTCTGCCTGTAGTGGTTGGTAGCCGCCGTATAATAAAGCGGGATGGCCTGCTCCAGAAGGTAGGAATCCGGAAACTTTTTATGAAAATCCTTCAAAACGGAAACAGCATCCTTCCATTTTTCCTTTCTGCTGAAAATATACGCAATACGAAGCCGGATAAGATCCATTTTTTCAAAAAGAATTTTTGGTGATTCAGCAGACAAGGGCAAATAATAATCCAGCGCCCTATTAAAATCTTTCTTTTCAAAAAAAACATCTCCGACTCCCATGGCCCCCACCGGACCCAAGGCTGAATAGGACAAATGACCCATCCGGTCTGAATTTTCTCGGACATACCTGTAAAATTCATTCATACCGTTTGGTTGTTCCGCAAGCTGTTTTAAGCCCCTAAAGATTCGATCCTTTGAGGGATCCACAGTCCTTTCAGACGGGCGATCTTCCTGGTTTGGCTTTACCAGAAACCCGGCAAGGATTTTCGCTTTCAGTTGATCAATGCCAACGGCAAGTTCAGGGGGAATTTTTTTGTCATAGTCTTCTCGGATTTCATCAATTCCCCGTAAAGCCAATTCAAGGTTTCCCGTGGCATAAAGAATTCGGTTCTCTTCATACAAGCACCTGATATATAATGGATGGTCCTTGCCGAGCCTTCTTTTAACGGTGGAAAAGTCCTTTTTTGCGCTTTCATATGCCTTTAACTGGCCATGGCACAAGGCCCTTCCCAGCAGGCTTCTTACGATGACATCTTCTTCTTCAAAATCAATAAATGCCCTGGAAAACCCCTTGATCGCCTCTTCCAGCAGTTCTTTTCGCAAGGCATCGTTTTCCGGCAATTGCAGACACCCGTAATATCCATTCCATCCCATCCAATAGCTCGCGATGGAAATTAAATACTGGGGATTTTGCCATTCATTTGATTTGAAAAATTCTGCTGGATCTTTCAATTTATCAAGCTTGTTTTCCTGAATAAAAAGGATTTTCTTTTCATTTATGGCAAGGTTCCGCTTAAGCGTATTTCTGATCGTTGAATATACCTTAATTTTCTCTTTATTCAGATTCTTTCCATTGGTAAATGAGGCCAGTTTGCTGATACATTCTCCGGCTTTGAGCAAAATCTTTTTTTGCAATTCAAAGCTTAATTGGTTTTGATGGTTGGCAGATTCGAGTGTGGTTTCCAATTTTTCGACTGCCGTCTTAACTTGATCAACCGTTTTTAGCGTATTGATATCCATGCCGTTTATCGCCTTGTCAAACTCCATGGAATAGGCATAGGGGGACAATGGTGCAAAAAGAAAGGAGAGCGTGAGCGTCAGAAATAGGATTTTTTGCTTTGGTATCGACATAGTTTTATCGTTTTATGAAAGGTTATGAAGCTCTTTAATCCATCTTTCCCGTGAAACAGCGTGTGTCCCAAAGGAGAAACCATCCGGCTTTATGCACAATCTGTGTTTAAAGGCTAAACACAATTCTTTCTTTTTTTGATTTCAAGCACATATTATAAACTCCGATGACATGCTTATACGGTACATTGTTGCTGGGTTCAAAAACAATCAGAATATCGTTGGGCAGTTTGTTTAGATAGAGAAGAAGGTCTTCATAATTAAAGACAACCCGCTCTTGAAGGTATATTTTTAACTCGGTATCTTCTTTGACCATTTTTATTTTCAGCCTCACGGTCTCGTAATCCTTACTGGAATCCGAGCTTTCCGTACTGCTGACCTGGGGAAGTTGATTTTCCAGAACACCGCCGGATTTGTTGAAATTAATGGTCATGATAAAAAATACCATCAACAGGAATATGACATCAATTAAAGGTGTAATATTAATGGAATTCCGATTCTGAAAATTGATTAATCTGGCTCTAACCTTCATTTTTTTTGTCCTCTTGCAGTGGTTCCGGACTTTGCTTTAATGTTGAGAATTCAATTTTTCCAATACCTAAAGACGACAATTTATGCAGCACCTGCTTGATGACTTCATAAGGAACGGTTTCATCCGCCATGATTTGAATTTGAAAATCTCTCATTTTGGCTTTTTTGTTTTCCAGGGCTGGGGTCAAGGTTTCCAAGGTCACCAATTTGCGGTCCAAGTAAATCATTTCTTTGGATTTAATGATGACCGGAAGGATAATGTTTTTATTCACCAGGCTGTCGTGGGCTTCATCTGCTTTGGGGAGATTGATATTTCTGATGTGCATCTCGGAAAAATTAATCATGATAATGAAAAAAATAATAATGAGAAACACAACATCTATAAGGGGTGTCATATTTACCGCCATGTCAGCCCAAGGCCTTTTTCTAATTGCTCGCATTCGGGTTCCCCTTTTTGGAATTATTTGTCTTTAAAGGAAGACACAAGGCTTTCAGCTGCCAAAGAAGCTTCGCAGGTAAACTCATCAATACGGTTTCTAAATACCGCATAGCAATACAAAGAGGGGATGGCCACGATTAATCCCAAACAAGTGGTAATCAAGGCCTCAAAAATACCACCGGCCAATTGCTTGGGCTCAATGGCGCCCGCCACATTGGCGATCTCGTTGAAACAGCGCAGCATCCCGATAACCGTCCCCAAAAGACCCATCATGGGGGATATGTTTCCGATCACGTTTAAATGCTCAATTTTACGGGCAATACCACTGGTGAGCGCTTCACTGGTATCTTCCATGGCCTTGATCATTGCACCATACCCCAGCTGAACTTCTTTTAATCCGGCCAGGGTGACCTTGCATAAAAAGGAACTGTGTGCATTGTCCATCTTGTTCATCTCATGGAACTGCCCTTTTTCAATCATTTCTTTAAGAGCTGAAACATCTTCGGGAGGAAGAATTTTTACTTTTCGGATGGTCAAGGAATAGTCGAGGATGAGTCCCAAGGATACGATGGACAGCAGAATGATTAAATACCCGACAATGCCGCCTTTATTAATAATATCCAGCAAGCTCATAACCTTGATGTTCCCCTTGTCGCCGGATGCATCCGCCGCATCTGCCGGGTCCTGAAGAACCTCGGGACCGGTCGCCGCATTTTGTATTTCCCCGGTCACCATGCCTGGATCTTCATTTTCAGCATAGACCCCGAAGGGAAGTGCAATAAAGGACATCAGGAAAACTGCTGAAACCAACACAAACCTAAACATTATATTTTTCATTCTGTTCCCTCTCCAAATGGTTATTTCGTGCCCCAATGGACACGGCCTATAGATTGACCAAAAATTCATCCAAATACATGTGCCAACGCGTTCCGAAAATCAGCACGAGCATATGCTTGATGACCTTTTTCTCATCATGCAACCTTGCGCTTTCCCCGCCGCCTGCATCGGCAAAAGCCTGAAAATCTTCCATTACTTTTTCATTGTCCGCATAAAAGCTATAGCTTTCCACATAGGATTCCATGGCGATATTCGGAAGAATTGTAGAGTTATACTGATCTATGGTCATGTTTCCAGGGGGCCGTATATCCAGCACGCATACCTGGCCGTTATTCTTTTCCCTGAATTCCATGATCATTTTGACGGCCTCTTCAACATCCTCTTTATGGGGCGGCGCATCACCAATGACCAGAATAAATTTCTTGGCCTTCCGGTTCCATTCCATATCAGAAATGGCAGTTTTAATGCCGTCCGCCACCGCTTCTCGCCGGTCTCCTCCGCCTTTTACCTCGACCTTGGACAGAAAATCCTTTAAAGATTCAACCCCATAGGTTAATGGAGACGATTTGGTTACATAATCGTTGTTCCGGTCCCGGTACGTCACCATGCCGATTCTGCAAGTTGGAACGAGTTTTCTAAATGCAAGGGCAAGGCTATTGATCTTCTGCTTGACCGCATTAAGATAGTCCACCATGCTTTCCGTTGAATCAAAAACAAAAACCACATCAAGACCGCCTTCCCTGAGGACCTGGATATGCCTTGAAAAAGACGCCACCTTCATTTCAGAACCGGTGTCCAAAGGCTGTCCACCGGTTGCGGGATTCACCCATTTGCTGTCCAAAACCGCAGCTTCAACGGCAATAATATCCATTTCTTCCTTGGCTGCAGAATCCGGCAATATTTCCATGTCCGGAACAACCGGTCGATAGGAGATTTCAGAGACCGGGTCGAACAAGTTGTCATCCGCTTCAAAGGAATCCAGCTTGTCCGTTCCCTGAAATTGAAGACGGTCATCCTCTTTTTCAACCAACAATTCGGCTGTTTTTTCACCTTTTTCTTCATAGGGCCCCAACCATTGCCATCTGACATAATGGGCATAGATCAACACCCCAATGTGAATGATCAGGGAAATCAGAACCGGAGAAACCGCAAGGAGAAAAATGGTTTTCGGTGAAAATCGCCTGGAAGTGGACTGGACTTTTTTAGGTTGAAGCATGCTTTCTCCGTATTGTAGGACTGAATCTGGATTGTAGCCCAAGGACTATTGGACAAGCAACAGTTCTATGGTTGTTTGTCTTTTAAACGGTTCGACATATTGCCCGGTGAAGCTCCGAATACTTATTTCCCCATGAATAAAACTGGTATTATTCCCTTTAATAACCACAACCTCTTCGGGGTCGATATATACCGTTCCGAAACTTTCAAACTGTCCATGGAATTCGGAATAGCTCTTAAATAAAGAAGTTGTTGTGCCGGCCCCTGTTATGGTACCTATTCTGTACGTTTTGATTTTTAGGCACTCTCTGCCGTCTATTTTTTCCAATCCTTCAAATGTGCATAAAATTGAGTATACAATCGTCTGTTCAACACCATCCAGATTCAGGATGGTGCTGCTTTTTTCAGCTTTCCATGTTTCTCCGAACCTTATGGCTTTTGGAGGCAGTTCTAATAAAACAGTGTTGAATGAATTTTCAACACCTATCGATATAATCATTCCTGATTGATGTATTTTTCTATCGTTCAAACCTTCAACACCGATATATTGAAGGACTTTGCCAAGATCCGTCATCATCAGATGAAAGGTCTTGCCCTTGGCCTTTGAAAAATCAATATCCGTTTTTCCAGAGTTCGAATGACCGACGGAGGTTATATCATTTATGGTAACTGCCATTTTTATATTTTTATTTCCATCCCTGGAAATGAAACTTAGGGTATAATCCTTTGTTAAGGTGCTTTCTGAGCTTAAATCCATTCCAATTTCCGGGATTTTAAGTTCTACAACTTGTTTTGAGGTTTCCTTATACCGCAAAACCTTTCCATGGGTCATCCCATACCTCAACGTGTACACCATGGAACTGTCGCTCGAAAGTGGCGTGTCCTGAGCATAACCTGCCTGTAGCGGATTCGTTATGATTAGTGACAATATCCAAAGGCACACCGCTTTTCTTGGCAACCCAACCTCCTGTTGATGGTTCTTGTGCTGATTTAAACCCTGGCAATCTGTATGAAGAACCTGCCTATTTTGTCAAAAACAAGGAGTGTCAAAGTGATGTAAAAACAGTATAACTTCTTAATATTGATGAATTATCACATTGGATATCAGATAAATCCCCATGAGCCGTTCCAAGTGATCGACTTCGCGCAAATGATATTCTCAGGTAAACGTGCAAAGGAATACGAGGGACGAAGGGTTACGCACAGGATATGATCCAAAATAATATCCATTCAACCCGATTTTAACATGATTTTATTTTGCTTTGACCAATCCCCGCAGTTTTGAAAGGGACGCCTGCAATCGGGTTTTTAATGGATTCGGTTCAGGGCAAACATTGGACACAAATTCCACACTTTTTACCACATCTTTCCACCGGGGGTTTTTCGGCAATTTTTCAACATCCAGATATTTGTCCAACGTCCTGGTTTTGAAGGTTCCCACATCCAGGTAGGCACTCCAGATATTGCTTTCTTCGGCAAACTGGATTTTATCCTTGCCGGTTGCCAGGGTCCAGAGCTCCAGGGCGTTGGTCATTAATTCCACAAGGGTTTGCCGGTATAATTGGTCGACATCGTTTTTGGATAATTTGGCGAATTGATCTTCCATGGATGATTCAATGTTCTTCAGCTCCGAAGCCATGTGTTTTCCCTCCTGATCCAAAAACTGAAGGGCGCTGTCAAAGGCGGTTTGCAGAACTTGGATTTTCCGGTGGGTACGGGTCAATTCGCTTGCTATATCGATTTGGCTAACTGCCTTGGATTCATTGGAAGCATCCCTGCATAGGATGGCATAGGCCATATCCCCTTTCACATCAATGGGGGTAACGATGACCTCCAGGGGAAAATTTGCATGGTCAGCCCTGGTGACGGTCATCATGAACTGCCGGCTTTTAAACGGCGTTCGCGGAAGATCCGGAAGCTGTAGGATGGTATGGATGGGTTGGGTAATCACCTCATGGTGCGGGTAGCCGAACAATTCCACGGCACGCTGGTTAAAAAATTGAATGGCATTTTGATGATCCATGACGATGATGCCTGTCTCCCAGATATCCAAAAGGCCGATGAGTTGGCGGTTTGCAGCCGTCAAATCTTTTTCCGCACGTCTTCGTTTAACGATTTCATCCTTCAAAACCTGATTTTCCCGTAACAAATCCGTATATTGTTTTAGCTGAAGGCTGGTTTGGATCCTTGCCAGCAATTCTTCCCGATTGACCGGTTTGCTGACATAGTCATTGGCTCCGCACTCAAAGCCCCGGACCATATCCTCCATCTGGATGCGTGCTGTGAGCATGATCACCGGCAATTCCGTCATGTTATATAAGGTCCTGATATTTTTACAAAGGTCAAACCCACTCATCCCCGGCATCATGATATCCAGAACCACCAGATCCCAAACTTCATTTTGAACTTTAACCCAGGCCGCAAATCCATCCTGTACAGCCGAAACAGCATAGCCCGCAGACAACAAGTGATTTTCCAATATGTATAAACCAATGGAATCATCATCCACAATCAATATTTTGATGGCTTTACCAGGATCAAAGGGTTTCCGAGGTTTCGATTCCTTGACCTTTGTTAATGGAAAAGGGTCTTCCTCGGGTTCGATGATGTCCAGCATGGAATCTTCCATCTGCTCCGCCGAGTCTTGGGATAAGCCCTCCGCCAATGGCAGCGTAAAGGTAAAGACGGAGCCCTTGTTCATCTCACTTTCGACCTGAATGGTTCCCCCTTGAAGTTCGATCAGCTTTTTAGAAATGGCCAACCCCAGACCGGTTCCCCCATGCTCCCGGTGCATGGAACCGTCCGCCTGTGTGAATTCATTAAAAATCGTTTTCACTTTTTCTTCCGGGATACCGATCCCGGTATCTCGAATGGACACGCTAAGATTTGCTTTTTTTTCTTCGGCGGTGATATGGATTTCGCCCATACGGGTAAACTTAATGGCATTGCCCAAAAGATTGAGCATGATCTGTTGAAGCCGGTCTTCATCTGCCAGGATCAAGTGCAAGGATTCCGGAAAC